>BOBW01000038.1 GCA_026002595.1 Spirochaetia bacterium
TGCTCAATTTGTAAGAATCGGTCAGTGATTTAAAAGTCATTTTCATCTCCTCTATGATTTCAGATATGTGTTGATTATAAATGTTCGCGTTAAGGTTAAGTCAAGAGGACTTTGCATTAAAAACACGACAAACGCATGAAAAAAATTATTCACGGATTTTCACTGATTAAGATAATTTCTAAGGATTTAAACCACGAACAACACGAAAAAAGATTTCAAAGCAAAATTTCGTGTTTTTCGTGTGGTTCGTGGTTAAATTCTTAAATTTATCCGTCGGTGATCCTTCAATATCTGCAACAATTCCTTCAAGAAAAATCTTCAAAAAAGATGAAAAAATTCAGCGGTGATTAATGCACTACTTCTCTGCAAAGCTTTGCATGTTTTCATTGACAATACAATTTGTACATAATAGAATAACCAAAGGAGTTTATGCATGTTAACTGTGCTTATCATTGGTTCGGGGAGCATAGCCGGCGCTCATGCCGGGGCTTTTCTTTCCCTGGGTGAACGGGCCGGTATCCGGGCAGTTGTTGATTCCGATAAAAACAGGGCCGAAGAATTCATCAAAAAGCACAAGCTTTCCGCACGGGTATATACCGATTACCGGGAGGCCCTGGCTAAAGAGCGCATCGATCTGGCTTCCATTTGTACTCCCCCGCCTTTCCATAAGACGATGACCGTGGATTGCCTTAACGCGGGGGCCCATGTGCTGCTGGAAAAGCCCATGGCCCCTTCCCTTGAGGAATGTGACGCCATGCTGGCCGCTGCGGAAAAAAACAAACGTCTGCTCTCGGTGGTCGCACAAAACAGATACTATACCCCCACACGGAATATCAAACGTCTTCTTGAGGACGGGCACTGCGGCAAACTTTTGTACACCCAGGCAATTTCCGCATGGTGGCGGGGCAGGGCTTATTATGAAACCTGGCACGGCACCCTGAAAGGCGAAGGGGGCGGCTGCACCCTCAATCTTGCGGTCCATCAGATCGATTTGCTTATATGGATGGCCGGTCTTCCCTGTGAGCTTATGGCCATGATGAGCAATGTGAACCATTCCAATGCGGAGGTCGAGGATATCTCCATGGCGATGGCCCGCTTCCCCGACGGTTCGCTTGGGGAAATCACCGGTTCAACGATTCACCATGGGGAAGGACAAACCATGGTCTTTCAAACCGAACGGGCCGGATTGGGGATTCCCTTCTTCCTGCACTGCAGCGGCGGTCCTTCGGGGCAGGAAAATGAAAGCGCCGCGAAACTCGAAGCCCTGTACAAAGGTTATCCTCCGCTGAAACGGGAAGGTCACGCCGGTCAGATCGAAGATTTTGTCACGGCCATTGAAACCGGAAAAGGTTCCCCCATACTGCCTACGGGCAGGAGCGGACGGGAGGCGATTGAAGTTGTTACGGGGATTTACAAGGCCGCCCTAAGCGGAAGAACAGCAGCACTGCCGATAAGCGCGGATGATCCCTTCTATAATATGGAAGAACGGCTTAAAGTGATGCCCCGGTTTTAATAATGGCTGATAAACCAGGTAGGAAGGCGGCGGCATAATGAAAAAAACAGCGATCATAAGCGGCGGCAGGCGGGGCATAGGACGGGGCATCGCGGTCCGGCTTGCAAAAGACGGCTTCAATGTGGTGATTAACGGTGTCAGTCCTTTAACGGCGGACGACACCTTTGATGACATCGGCGGCAAGGACTACCTCTACGTCCAGGGAGACATCAGCGTTGCAAAGGACCGGGAACGGATACTGAACGAAACACTGAACCGTTTCGGCGCGGTCCATGTCCTGGTCAACAACGCGGGTGTCGCCCCCAAAAACCGGGCGGACCTTTTGGACATGACCGAGGAGAGTTTCGATCATGTCATGGGAATCAACGCACGGGGCGCCATGTTCCTTACCCAGGCGGTGGCGAAGCAGATGCTGAAACAGGATCTGTGCGGAAAGAAGCGGGGCACCATCATCAATATTTCCTCCTGTTCCGCGGAGGTATCATCGATAAACCGTGGGGAATACTGCGTATCCAAGGCGGGCGTCGCCATGCTCACCCTGCTCTACGCTGACCGGCTTGCCGGTGAGGGGATTTTCGTTCATGAGATCAGGCCCGGTATTATCAGTACCGACATGACGGACAAGGTGCAGAAAAAGTACGACGCCCTCATAGAGCAGGGGGCCTTCCCTATCCGGCGCTGGGGCACACCCGAAGATGTGGCCAACGCGGTTTCTGTTTTTGCGGGGGACGAATTCTTATATACCACCGGTAATTATATTGATGTTGACGGCGGCTTTCATATTAAACGCTTATAGAAGGAACAATTATGAACACTATTTTATTTCAACCACTCAAAATCAAGAACAGGATTATTCCCAACCGTTTCGTTGCCCAGGGCATGGAAGGGAATGACGGGGAAGCAGGGGGAATCCCCTCGGAGCGCACCCTCAACCGTTACCGGGAACTGGCCCGCGGTAATTGGGGTGCGTTGGTGGTAGAGGCGATCTCCGTAACCGACACATCCATTGCGCGGGTCAACGGGCTTATTCTCAACAAGAAAAACCTTGAGGGCTTTAAACGGCTGATCGATGTTTATAAAAAAGAAAACAAAGAAGGACTTATCCTGTTCCAGCTGACCCATTCGGGGGAACAGAGCGGCAGCTTTTCAGACCGGACCTGCCTCTGCAAACCGAAAGACGGGTACCGCTATCTTTCTACGGATGAGATTGAGCGCATCAAGGACAATTTCGTTGCCGCAGGATTGCTCGCGGAGGAAGCCGGGGCGGACGGCATTGACTTTAAGTTATGCCACGGCTATTTGGGTGCGGAACTGCTCCGTCCCTGCAACATACGGAGCGACAAATGGGGGGGCAGTTTTGAAAACCGCACCCGGCTTATGCGGGAAGGAACGGGCGAATTAAAAGCACTGCTCAAATCAAAGGACTTCATCATCGGCTCACGGCTTTCGTTTTTTGAGGGCATACGGGGCGGCTGCGGCGCCGCAGGACCGGATGAGATCCTTGAGGATATCGGTGAGATGCTCGATGTTGTCCGCCTGATGAACACCCTGGGCATGGATTACGTGAATGTGTCCGCGGGGATACCCGCACTGACCGGAGCGATCACCCGGCCCACCGAACCGTCAAAGTATCTGGCCCTCCACCACCTGCGTTACACCAGGACGGTAAAAGATCTGGTACAAAAAGAAAAGCTGAATTTGAAAGTTATCGGTTCGGCCTACAGCAGCCACAGGGAGGGCTCCCTTGCGGTGATGGAAGAGATGCTGACCAAGGAGTACACGGACCTCTGCGGCTTCGGCAGGCAGATATTCGCCGATCCCCTCACTCCAAAAAAGATACAAAACGGAGAGAAGGTAAACTGGTGTCTGCTCTGTTCGGGCTGCACCCGCCTGATGATCGCCCAGCACAATGACGGCTGTATCGTGTATAACGATTATTATAAAGAAGAAATCAAACACCTGAAATGAGTAATACCACCTTTCTCGGAAAAAAACTTTTGGCGCCGGAAAATGTATTTGACGTGCTCATCGTCGGAACCGGGGCAGCGGGGTTTAACGCGGCGGTACATTTATACGACAAGGGTGTTACCAATTTCGCGATCCTGACGGAAAACCGTCCGGCGGGGACATCCCGGAATACGGGATCGGACAAACAGACCTACTACAAGACGGCCTGCGCGGGAGACGCCCTTGATTCCCCCCGTGCCGTTGCGGAGACCCTCTTTTCGGGGGGCTCCATGGACGGGGACATCGCCCTCTGCGAAGCCGCCCATTCACTGGGGGAATTCTTTCATCTGGTGAGCATCGGCGTGGCGTTTCCCCACAACACCTACGGCGAGTACCCCGGCTATAAAACCGATCACGACCCCTTACAGCGGGCATCCTCCACCGGCCCCTATACGTCCCGGCACATGACCGAGCAGCTTGAAAAGGAAGCGGAGCGCCGGGGAGTCAGGATCATTGACAAGACCCGTGTTGTCAAATTGCTGACCGATACAAGGGCGGGACGGGTGTACGGTGTTTTATGCCTTGACACGGAAAACAGCGGTACAGGGGGCAGCAGTACCGGAGAAACCAGGTTTACCCTCCATCTTGCAAAAAACATCATATTCGCCGCGGGCGGTCCCGCGGGACTCTACCGTGATACGGTATACCCCCTCGGTCATTTCGGCGCGTCCGGGGTGCTGGCGCGGGAAGGGGTCGTGTTTGCCAATATCACCGAATGGCAATACGGCATCGGATCGATTGTGTTCCGCTGGAACCTGTCGGGGAGCTATCAACAGGTCATCCCCCGGTATGTGGCCGTTGACAATAATGGTGCTGAAGAAGAATTCCTTAACGGTTATTTTTCAACTATCGAAAAACTCTCTTCCGCGGTTTTTCTCAAAGGTTACCAATGGCCCTTTGATCCCGCCAAAATAAGCGGTGAGGGATCGTCCCTGATTGACTACGCGATTTATATTGAAAAACACCTCAAGGGAAAGCGTATCTACCTTGACTTCATGCACAACCCTGTCGGCAACGGTACTATCGGCGCCTTTGATATACAGCATATTGACGCCGCCGCAAAGGAGTATCTTTCCCGGTCCAATGCCTCAGGCGCGCTGCCCATTGACCGGCTCTTACAGTTAAACCCCCAGGCGTATGAACTCTACAAGTCCCACGGTATTGATCTGGCAAAGGAATATCTTGAGATTGATGTACTGCCCCAGCATCATAATGGCGGGGCGGCGGTCAACATCTGGTGGGAAACGTCGCTGAAACACCTCTTCGCCGCAGGGGAATGCGCTGGTACCCATGGGGTCAAACGTCCCGGAGGCAGCGCCCTCAATGCCGGCCAGGTCGGCGGCCTGCGGGCCGCCTCTTACATAGCCGGACACTGCCTGAAAGATGACACCTACTTCGATGATATTGATGGTATACTGCTGCAAGCCAAAACCGAACTTGCACAATTTGAAAAGGAATGTGAACACATACGGATAAACGATGCCGCCGGTGTACTCTGCCGTATTCAGGGTATAAACACTTCCGGCGCCGCCTTCCTCAGAACCCGGCAGACGATAAGCGAAGGGATCATGGCACTGAACGCAATCACGAAAAAAGCCGCAGATCCATCCGCAAGCGCCGGGGCGGCACAGGCAACGGTTTTCTTCACAGAAAACCTGGCATCCCTATTCTGCTTAAAGGAGACCCTCATCCTCAGCCGCCTGTTACACGAGGCCATCCTCTATTATATAAACCGGGGAGGAAAGAGCCGGGGCTCATACATGATACTGGACACTATTAATAGAGGAACCTTAAAAACCACAATCGAAACCGATACTATCTTTGCGGAAAGGGTACTACTTTCCCGCTATGACAGGGAAACAGACACAATCACAAACACCGATCGCCCGGTTCACCCCATTCCTGATTCAGACATTTGGTTTGAGCGTGTATGGCGCGATTACCGTACGGGAACCATCTTCGGGGCATGAGTCAAGGGGACTTTGCATTAAAAACACTTTTGAAGCTTCCCGGCAGGGGTGAATCAAATTCCATAAGCCTGTTGTCGTGAGGGTGGTGAAAGCTGATATGCTCCGCGTGGAGGCAGAGCCGCTTGGCAGGATTACTGCGGGCCTGATATTTTATATCCCCCGCAACGGGATGTCCCAGAAAACTTAAGTGGGCCCGGATCTGGTTTCGCCTGCCGGTCTCCAGTTCCAGGCAGAGCAGGGAATAGCCCTTCCCGCTTTTCAGAAGTTTCCACCGGGTAACCGAAGGCTTGCCGTCTTTTCTTACCACCATGCGGCCCCCGGCGTCTTCCCCCAAAGGCGCGTCAATCACGCCGTCATTCTCAGTAAGCTCACCTTCGGCCAACGCGACATAGCGACGCTGCGTTACCGTTTCATCCCAATGGGCCATGAGTTTTTTCTTGACCATTTCGGACTTGGCAAAAACCATCACCCCCGAAGTGTCCCGGTCCAGCCGGTGCACCGCCGCAGGCCGCCGCTTCTCGCCTTTTTTGCTGAGATAACCCGCGAGAATCCAGTAGGCGGTTTTGTCCCGCTCGGTTCCGCTTGCGATAGAGAGGAGCCCTGCGGGCTTGTCGATAACCAGGAGGTCCCGATCTTCGTAGAGGAGTAGGATGCCATGGGGGAGACGGCGGGATTCAGATTTCACTACCGCTTCACCAATATGGTTTCCACGATCTCCGCGAAGCCGTCACCGCATTCTTTGGAGGCGACAAAGGCGGGGAACTGTTTGATAAGGCTGCCGTAACGGCGGACATTGGCGACTGCGCAGGCCAGGGGGAAGCGGGCAAACATGGGTTCGTCGTTGGGGGAATCCCCGGCAAAAACCACTTCACGATCCCCCGCGCCGCTCTGCCAACCAAAGCGGCGGGAGAGGAAATGCTCCGCCATGGAAAGCTTGTCGTATTTGCCCATCCAGATGTTTACATGGATCGATGAAACCTTTGCCATGGCCCCTTCCTCAAGGGCGATGTCCCGGATCCGCTCGGCGGCGCTTAAGGGCAGCACCGGGTCTTCCTCGGCAAAGTCCAGGGCAAGATCGAAGAGCCGGGCAAACTGATCCTTGGCAACCCGCAGTTCGGGGAATTCGGCGAAGGCCCGTTCTTTAATGCGGACGAGGACGGGATGATCGTTTTTTATTGCAGCAGGATGATATTCCGCTTTGAGCACCGGCAGCTTGCTGCCGCCTTGCGTGCCGCTCTGCGGCTCCTCCCAGAAAACCAGCGCGCCGTTCTCCCCCACTACCCCATCTGCGGGCCATTCACGGGCAATAAGATCGCACCAGCCTGCGGGCCGCCCGGTAACGGGGATCACCTTGATGCCCGCTTCTTTTAGTTTCCAGAGGGCGGTGTAGGAAGAGGCAAGGAGTTTCCCCTCACGGGTGAGGGTATCGTCGATATCCATCAAAACGAAGCGGACCCCGGCGGCTTCATCGTGGGTCATTTCAGAAATTGCTTTCATAAATTGATAGTAACATACATCGCGATCACTTTTCCAGCAGGTACAAAAATTCCTTTACATGAATTTCCCGGCCATTCAAATTTCTGCTGCCCCTGAATGTGTTGTATGTTGTTTCCAGCACTTCAACGCTGCCAATTTTTTCCAGCATGTTTTTCATTTCTGAGGGGCCAATGAAGCCATCGGAATTAAAGGAAACAAGAACATACTTCGCCTTGATGTTCGTCACCAGTTCTGTCAATGCTGAATAGGCCTGATGTCCCTTGTTGTACTGCGAACGGTTCCAGTTTTCAGGGATACCCGACACCTTGCTTAAGCCTTCAGGATATCTATAATCCAATATCAAATTGAGCATAAAATAATTTGAACCGTAGGGATGCTGATTGTAGGGCGGGTCAAGGTAGGCCAGGTCAACTTCGGGAACATCATTGATGATCCTGTTTGCATCGCCGCTACAGATCATCACATCGGTATTGAAATTACTGAAAACCGGAAAGGGCAGTTTGATATCCCCCATGATTCTGAACAGGGCGTCCTGGTTTTTTCCGCCGAACTGTCCCAGGCCGGTTTCCCTGTTTTTGTAAAAGCCCTTGAATACCCCGGATGTATTTGCGTGTATCGAAGCTTCCGACAAGAGGGGCGCAAGAAAATATTTTTGATACACACCGGGAATTTTTTCAATTAATTGCCTTGCGGTATCAATATACCCGGCATTCCGGGCGGTGTAGAAAATTCGTTCACCCGGCTGTATGTTTTTGTCATCATTCGGTGCATATAGATCGGAAATGATTCCCCGTTTGAGATCGACGTCATTTAGTTTGTTTATCATTTCATTGTAATGATCTTTTAACTGCGCCATGTCCAATTCATTTTGATTCGAGAGGTAACATTGGTTTATGACCATGGAATATTTTTCCAGATCATTAACGAGCAGAGGATCTGCGAATTGTTTGAAGTAACGGGCAACAATGCCGGAGCCGCTGAATACATCAAACATTGAAAGCTTCTGCTTGTTCAGCCGTTCCTGAACTTTTTTTACTCCACCGCCGATAAAATTCAGCAGGGAACGTTTATTACCAATATAGGTAATTAACTGCCGGGTGAGATAATCTTCATTTTCAGAAAGCGCCGTTTCCACCTTACAGGATCTGCTCATCAATGGGCTTACCGCTTGGTACCATGGGGAGAACCTTTTCATCCCTATCGATAATAACTTCGATAAGGGCTGCATTGCCTGCGGCGATATCTTTCCCCGCATTGTTCAGGGCTTCGATAAAACCGGCCTTGTCTTCCGCGCGGTATCCGTGCAGGCCGTATGCATCCGCCAGTTTGATAAAATCGGGAGAGGCGGAAAGGTCGGTCTCGGAATAACGGCCCTCGTAGAAAAAGTTCTGCCACTGGCGCACCATACCCAGGGTGTGATTGTTAAAGACGATGATCAGAATGGGGAGACAATAATTTTTAAGTGTGCCCATCTCGGCGCAGTTCATGCGGAAACAGCCGTCACCGGTAAAGAGCGCCACCGGCCGCTTGGGGTTGGCAACTTTTGCGCCCTCCGCCGCGCCAAGGCCATAGCCCATGGTCCCCAAGCCCCCCGAGGTCAAAAAAGAACGAGGCCGGTTCACGGGAAAAAATTGTGCGGCCCACATCTGATGCTGGCCCACATCGGTAACAACAATGGCATCGGGACCAAGGGCCTTCGCGGTCTCTTCAATAACAAAGCGGGGATGCAGACGGTGATTCCCTGCGGCTTCACGGGTGTGGGTCTGGGGTATATGGGTCTTCCACTTTGCAACTTCATCGGTCCAGTCGGTGGTGAGTTTTGCGGGAAGTTTTTCCAGCAATTTGGCAAGTGTAACTTTGATGTCCCCCACCACCCAGGCCTGGGCGGGAACATTCTTGTTGATCTCCGCAGGATCAATATCGAAGTGAAGCACCTGTGCGGTTTTGGCAAACATGTCGGCGCGGCTCGTCACCCGATCGGAAAAGCGTGCGCCGATAGCCACCAAAAGGTCCGCCTTCTGCGCGGCCTTGTTGGAAGCCACGGTGCCGTGCATGCCGATAAGCCCCGTGCAGAGCCGGTGATCCTGGGGAAAGCCGCCGATGCCCATGAGGCTTAAAGCCACCGGCGCGTTGAGCCGTTCCGCAAGTTCCTTCAGTTCGGCGGATGCCCCGGAGATGATGACCCCGCCCCCGGCGTAGAGCACGGGCCGCCGGGCGGAACTCAGTAATGCTGCGGCCCTTTCAATATCATCATCGGTAAAACCGGGCCGCTCGTTTCGTTCCGCAAGACGCTGCGCACGGGAACCCAACACAGTATTACTGTTGAGTGAGGCCTGCGATTCCACGTAAGAAATCCATTCAGCAGAAATAGCGGTGATGTCCTTGGGGATATCGATGAGCACCGGGCCGGGCCGGCCTGACCGGGCGACAATAAAAGCTTCACGGACAAGTTCCGCAAGGTCGTTCACATTTTTCACGATCCAGTTGTGCTTGACCACGGGCATGGAAATACCCGCGATGTCCACCTCCTGGAAGCTGTCCTTTCCCAAAATGCCCGTGGGCACGTTCCCGGTAATCGCAACCAAAGGCACCGAATCCATACTCGCTGTGGCAATACCGGTGATCAGGTTCGTGGCCCCCGGCCCGGATGTGGCGATGCACACCCCAACCTTTCCGGTAGACCGGGCATAACCATCGGCGGCATGGGCCGCGTGCTGTTCGTGGCTCACCAGAATGTGCCGGATACGATCACGCTGTTTGTAAAGTTCATCATATATATTCAAGACCGCCCCGCCGGGATAACCGAACACGGTATCCACGCCTTGTTCGATTAATGCCTCAATGAGAATTCTTGCACCGCTATACTGCATACACTTCTCCATTACTCATTCTTTAAACACAGCGCCCGTTGCGGCGGATGTCACCTGCTTTGCGTAACGCGCAAGATACCCTGTTGTTACCTTTGGGGGCAGGGGCTGCCAGTTCTTGCGACGTTCCGCTAATTCATCATCGCTCAATTTAACAGTAATACTGCGGCCGGGAATGTCGATGTTGATGATGTCCCCTTCCCGGAGGAAAGCGATGGGACCGCCTTCTGCGGCTTCCGGGGAAACATGGCCGATGGCGGCGCCCTTGGTGGCCCCGGAGAAGCGGCCATCGGTGATCAGCGCCACCTTGTCGTCCAGGCCCATGCCGGCCAGCGCTCCTGTGGGGGCAAGCATCTCCTTCATGCCGGGACCGCCCCGGGGGCCTTCATAGCGGATCACTATCACATCGCCGGGTTTTATCTTACCCCCCATGATGGCATCGAAGGCAGTCTCCTCGGCATCGAAAATCCGGGCCGGGCCTTCGTGTTTTAACATGCCGGGAGCAACCGCGCTTTGTTTAACCACGCAGCCGTCCGGGGCCAGGTTACCCCAAAGCGCCGCAAGTCCGCCGGTTGACGAATAGGGGTTTTCGATGGGCCGGATAATGACGCCGGTGGTATCGATGGCGGTATTCCTGCGGTTTTTCGCATCTTGTACCACATCACCCAAATGGCCGTAAACCGTGGGGGCTTTAAGGTCAACAAGGTTCTTTTTTGAGAGTTCCATCAATACCGCAGGAATACCACCGGCGGCATGGAGATCCTCAATGGCGTCGGAACCGGCCGGGGCAAGTTTGCAGAGGTTCGGGGTGACGGCGCTCACCTTGTTGAGCAAATTCAGATCGAGTTTGAATCCCGCTTCGTGGGCAATGGCCGGTAAGTGGAGGGCGGTGTTGGTGGAGCAGCCCAGGGCCATGTCCAGGGCCAGTGCATTGAGGAAGGCCCGTTCGGTCAGGATAGCACGGGGGCGTATGTCCTTCTTTAAAACTTCCAGCGCAAGGATACCGGTGCGTTTGGCAAGCCGCAGCCGTTCGCCCATCACCGCAGGAATAGTACCGTTACCGCTCAGGGCCATGCCCAAAGCTTCGGTGACACAGTTCATGGAATTGGCGGTGAACATCCCCGAACAGGAACCGCAGCCCGGGCAAGAGGCTTCTTCCAATTCGTAGAGTTCCTGTTCGCTCATCTTCCCCGCGCCCACGGCCCCCACCGCCTCGAACATGGTAGTAAGGGTGAGTGTCTTGCCGTTCCGTTTTCCCGCAAGCATGGGACCGCCGGACACAAAAACTCCCGGAAGGTTGAGCCGGGCCGCGGCCATGAGCATCCCCGGTACGATCTTGTCGCAGTTGGGGATATAGATCACCGCGTCAAAGCCGTGGGCCATGACCATGCACTCGATAGAGTCGGCAATAAGTTCACGGGTCACCAGGGAATAGCGCATACCCTCATGGCCCATGGCGATTCCATCGCACACCCCGATCACCGGGAACTGTACCGGCACCCCGCCCGCAAGACGTACCCCGTCGGCGGCGGCCTTGGCGATAGTGTCCAGGTGCAAATGCCCCGGTACGATCTCGCTCTTGGCAACCGCAATGCCGATAAGGGGCCGGTTGAATTCCTCGTCAATAAAACCCATGGCCTTAAAGAGTGACCGGTGTGGAGCGCGGGCTATGCCCTTGTTAACAGAATCGCTGCGCAATGCCATGTTCATTTCTCCTCTTTATGGTGCCTGACACCCTATTATTGTTCCAGTGCTTTCAGCACCGCTTCACCCATGGCTTTGGTGCCTACTATTTTTTCCGCAGTATTACTGTGATTAGTATTGCTGCGATTGGCGATATCCTTTGTCCGCAGGCCGTTATCAAGCACGGCGTTGACTGCGGCTTCGATAGCACGGGCCTCCTTTTCCAGGCCGAAGGAATAGCGAAGCAGCATTGCTGTGGAAAGGATCGTTGCCAATGGATTGGCTATGTCCTGCCCGGCAATATCCGGTGCTGAACCGTGGATGGGCTCATACATGCCCATCGGGCGGTCATTTTTTGCCAGGGAGTCCGTGGGGCTGCCCAAACTTGCAGAAGGTAACATACCGATAGAGCCGGTAAGAACCGAGGCTTCATCGGAGAGGATGTCCCCAA
The DNA here is from genome assembly GCA_026002595.1 of Spirochaetia bacterium. Classification (GTDB taxonomy): domain Bacteria; phylum Spirochaetota; class Spirochaetia; order Treponematales; family Breznakiellaceae; genus BNUT01. Next base: position 11,989 of record BOBW01000038.1, read on the forward strand.
ACACATTGCTGGTGACGATCACGTCAAACTGGCCCGGCGCGCGGATAAGCTGCATGGAACAGTTATCCGCATACATATAACTGGTTTCGATGTCGGGGTAATCTTTGGAAACCACCGCCGCTACTTCCCGCCAGAACCGGGATGATTCAAGCACATTGGCCTTGTCCACCACGCAAAGTTTCTTCCGGCGCACTGAAGCTGCGGCGTAACCGGCGCGGAGCACCCGTTCGATCTCCGCCCAGGAATAGTATTCCGTATCAAAGGCAGCGCGGGCCGCAGTATCGCTGCTGTCAACACGGCCCTTCTTGCCAAAGTAAAGCCCCCCGGTAAGTTCCCGGACGATGAGCAGATCAAAGGTGGCCTTTCCCTCGGGGTGACTCGCCATAAGCACCTCGTCCTTGAGGGGACAGGCGGCTTTAAGCTGGGGCAATAAGGCCGCAGGCCGCAGGTTTGCGAATACTCCCAGGCCGGAGCGCAAGCCAAGAAGCGCCGCCTCGGGCCGCAGGTGTCCGGGCAGGGTTTCCCACTTTGGGCCGCCCACCGCGCCGAGCAGAACCGCATCGCACTGCTTCGCCGCCTCCAGTGTTTCTGCGGGCAGGGGCTCGCCGGTGCTGTCAATGGCCTTGCCCCCGGCCTCCAGTTCCACATAGTTAAACACATGGCCGAATTTATCGCCCACCGCGTCCAGCACTTCCGTTGCCGGCTCAACAACCTCCGGCCCAATCCCGTCACCGGGTATCAATGCAATCGAATAGTTCATAATCGTTTCACTCCTCTATAAATAAGTCTTAAACTTTCGCTCTATATCGCCAATCAATTTGTATTCTATTGAATCCACCAGGGCCGCGCGGCTGGCGTCGATGATGTCTTCGGAAACACCCACGGTGGTCCAGCGGTTCTGACCATCGGTGCTTTCGATGAGGACCCGGACCTTTGCGGCGGTGGCGGCATTGCCGTCTATGACACGGACCTTGTAATCCGCAAGACGCACCTTTTCCAGCTCAGGGTAGAAATGCTGCAATGCCCGGCGAAGGGCGCCGTCCATGGCGTTCACCGGCCCGGCCCCTTCGGCGGCGGCGATCTCGTGCTGACCGTCAACCAGCACCTTAACCCAGGCGTGGGAACAGGCGAGAGTTTCCCCGGTGGGGTGCTCACTCACCACCCGGTAGGCTTCGATGTGGAACAGGGGCTTGTAGCGGCCAAGTTCCCGGCGAACCAAGAGCTCAAAGCTGCCGTCAGCCCCCTCAAAGGCCCAGCCTTCCGCTTCCAGGCTTTTCAGTTTTGAAGCCAGCGCCGCAGTAACCGGATCTTCTTTCGTAATAGAAGGATCGATTTTCTTTGCCCGCTCCGCAATGGCGGAACGGCCCCCCACTTCGCTCATGAGGAAACGCCTATCGTTTCCCACCAGCGCAGGATCGATATGCTCAAAGGAATGGCGGACTTTAAGAATGCCATCGGCGTGCATCCCCGCCTTGTGGGCGAATGCGTGGGCCCCCACATAGGGCATATTATCGGGAACCGCCACATTGGCGATCTCCGCCACCTTCCGGGTAATTTCGGAGATATGTTCCAGCTTTCCTGCGGGAAGGCAGTGCCGATTCAATTTCAGTTCAATGCTTGGGATCACCGATGCAAGGCTCGTGTTGCCGCAGCGTTCACCAAATCCCACCAGAGTACCCTGTATATGCCGCGCCCCGGCCTGCACCGCCGCCGCCGTGTTGGCGCTTGCCATGTCGGCGTCGTTGTGGGCATGGACTCCGATGAGTAATGCGGGATAGTTCGTTAGTAATGCTGCGACCGCTTTAAGCCCCGCAGTAATACTGTCGGGGAAAGAACCGCCGTTGGTGTCGCAGAGCACAATCCGGTCCGCGCCGGAATCTGCGGCGGCCTTCACGGTGGACAGGGCGTATTCGGGATTGGCCAGCCAGCCATCAAAGAAATGTTCCGCATCGTAGATCACGGTCTTGCCCTGGGCTTTTAGAAAAGCTATTGTCTCGGCAATCATTTCAAGGTTCTCTTCAAGGCTCACCCGCAGTATTTCTGTCACATGGAGATCCCAGCTTTTACCGAATATTGCTATTGCTTCGGTATTTGCTTCGATAAGGCTTTTAAGCTGGGGATCATCTGCGGCCTTGATTCCCTTCTTCCGGGTAGGACCGAAGGCGCAGAGTTTGGCATGTTCCAGCTTGAGTTCCGAGACGAGGTGGAAAAATTCCATATCCTTGGGATTGCTCCCCGGATTCCCCGCCTCTATCCAGGTCACACCCAGCTCGTCCAGAGCCCGGACAACGCTGAGTTTATCCTGCACAGAAAAACTAATCCCCTCACCCTGCGCGCCGTCCCGGAGCGTGGTGTCGAGTATCTCTATTTCTTGCGTAACAGTATTACTGTTCATGATTTGTTCTCACCATCATTATGCACGGCCAATTCCCACTCCATTGCGTTTATCGCCGCAAGGTATGCCTTTATCGAAGATTCCACCACATCGGTGGAAACACCCCGGCCATTGTAATGACGGTCACCCCAGCCTATCTTCACCATGGTTTCGCCCTGTGAAGATGAGCCTCCGGTGATGGCCCCGATCTCGTAGAGTTCCAGTTCCGGGTCCTTTCCGATAATCTGATTGATGGCCTTGAAAATCGAATCAATAGGGCCGTCACCCATGGAAACTTCTTTGCTGAATTTACCGTCCTTGTATTGAAGCCTGATCGTACCGGTGGCTCCCAGCGCCGATCCGGTATTCACCGCCCAGTGATTGAGCTTCCAGGTTTCGGGGACAGCGGAGGCCGCACCCATCACCAGTGCTTCAATATCCCTATCGCTTACCACCTTCTTCTTGTCCGCAAGAATTTTAAATTCCGCAAAGACCGCATCCAGGGTTTCTGCGTTCACCGCAAATCCCAAATCATTGAGCCGTTCTTCAAAAGCATGACGGCCCGAATGTTTCCCCAGCACCATCTGGTTTTTGGAAATGCCCACCGATTCGGGTGTCATGATCTCGTAGGTGGCCCGGTTCGCAAGAACTCCGTGCTGGTGAATCCCCGCCTCATGGGCAAAGGCATTTTCCCCCACGATGGCCTTGTTGGGCTGGACCTTCACCCCGGTTACCTGTGTCACCAAGCGGCTCGCGGCGTAAATCTGCGTTGCATCGATCCGGGTATCCGCGCCGATAAAATCCTTACGGACCCGCAGTGACATAACAATTTCTTCAAGTGAAGCATTCCCCGCCCGCTCGCCGATGCCGTTCACGGTACACTCCGCCTGATCCGCGCCGTTGGCAATCGCAGCAAGACTGTTGGCAACCGCGAGGCCCAGATCATTGTGGCAGTGCACCGAGAGGGCCGCCTTCTCCATGCCGGGGGTATGTTCCTTCACGTAGCGGATCCGGTCGCCGAATTCGCCGGGCAGGGCGTAGCCCACCGTGTCGGGAAAGTTCACCGTGGTGGCCCCCGCTTCAATGGCCGCACCAAAAACTTTGCACACAAAATCAGGATCGCTGCGGAAGGCGTCCTCTGCGGAAAATTCAACATCGGCGCAGAACTTCTTTGCGTATTTAACCGAGGCAATGGCCTGATCCAAAACCTGATCAGAGGTCATCTTGAGCTTGTATTCCATGTGGATGGGAGAGGTTGCAAGGAAAATATGTATCCGGGGATTAGCCGCATGTGCAAGGGCTTCCCGACCCGCATCGATATCCTTTTCAAGACAGCGGCAGAGCCCGGCCACCGTAGAATCCTTGATGATCCCCGCGATAGCCTTTACCGCCTCAAGATCGCCGGGACTGGACGCGGGGAAGCCCGCTTCCATAATATCCACACCCAGTTTCTCAAGCCGCCGGGCGACATCCAGCTTCTCCTGCAAGTTCATGCTGCACCCCGGCGCCTGTTCGCCGTCACGGAGCGTGGTGTCAAATATTTTTACCATCCGGGCCATATGGCTCCCCCTAATTTCAATCTGAGTATCAAATTACAACAGGAATTAACCACGAACCACACAAACCACACCAATTAAAATTTGTGTTTTTCGTGCGGTTCGTGATGTTCGTGGTTAATCTCCCCTTATCTTTCCGATGGCTTTTGTAGCCATGACATCATGGAGCGCAGCTCTTTCCCCACCTGCTCAATGGGGTGCTGGGCTTCGATGGCCCGCATCCGGTTAAAGTTGGGACGGTTCACCTGATTCTCCAGAATCCATTCGCGGGCGAACTTGCCGTTCTGGATTTCCTTGAGCACCTGCCGCATGGCGTTCTTGGTATCTTCGGTGATGATTTTCGGCCCCGTGATGTAGTCCCCGTATTCGGCGGTGTCGGAAATCGAATAGCGCATAAAGGAGAGGCCGCCCCGGTTCACCAGGTCAATGATGAGCTTCATCTCGTGCATCACCTCGAAGTAGGCGCTCTCAGGTTGGTAGCCCGCTTCGGTAAGGACTTCGTAACCGCACTTCATCAGGGCGGAGACACCGCCGCAGAGCACCGCCTGTTCGCCGAAAAGGTCGGTCTCGGTCTCTTCCTTAAATGTCGTCTCCAGCACCCCGGCCCGTGCGCCGCCGATGGCCGCCGCATAGGCAAGGCCCAGCCGCTTGGCATCCCCGGTGGCGTCCTGATGGACCGCGATAAGGCATGGCACACCCGCGCCGGCCTGGTACTGCTCCCGCACGGTGTGGCCGGGGCCCTTGGGGGCGATCATCACCACGTTGATGTCCGCGGGGGGCACAATCTGCCCAAAGTGGATGTTGAAGCCATGGGCAAAGGCCAGGGTCTTGCCGGGTTTCAGTGCGTCCTTAATCGACTCCTGATAGAGCCTGGCCTGCTTTTCATCGTTGATAAGGATCATGATGAAGTCCGCCGCCTCTGCGGCCTCTTTGGCGGTTTTCACCGTCAGCCCCGAATCTTCAGCCTTCTTCCAGGATTTGGAACCCTCATAGAGCCCCACAATCACCTTCATCCCCGACTCTTTCGCGTTGAGGGCGTGGGCGTGGCCCTGGGAACCATAACCGATCACCGCAATGGTTTTGCCCTTGAGGGCCCCCAGGTCGCAATCTTTTTCATAGTACATAACAGCCATCATTAACTCCTTATATGTCGGCCCATTAAAAGAGTTTTCCTCTTTTAAAAAGCTTGAGAATCCGGTAATTGACTTACGGCATCCTAAAATGCCGCGCAGTTACCGGTTAAGTAATTAGTACGGGTACGGAAAGGGGGGTAATCCCCAGGCCGGATACTGAAAGTACCCGGGAGCCCCGCTCAAGGGCCACAAGGCCGGTGCGGGCAAGTTCAAGAATCCCATAGGGACGTAAGAGGAGCAGAAAGCCGTCGAGCTTTTCAATGTCGCCGGTGGCCTCAATGGTAATGGTTGTGGGGGATATATCAACGATGCGGGAACGGAACACACCGGCGATCTCGATCACCGCGGGGCGGGTCTTTTCATCGGCGGAGATCTTCGCCAGCATGATCTCCCGGCGCAGACAGGAAGATGAATCCAGTTCCCGCACCGCGATCACATCGACGAGCTTGCTGAGTTGCTTGATGATCTGTTCCAGCACCGAATCCGCTCCTGTCACCGCAATAGTCATCCGGGAAATTGAGGCATCCTCAGTCTCCCCGACGGTCAGGCTGTCGATATTGAAGCCCCGGCGGCTGAAGAGGCCGGACACCCGGCTCAGGGTCCCCGCCCGGTTTTCCACCAGGGCCGACACCACATGCTGCTTTGCTGCTCCCTTTGAAACTTCAGCCACATCTATTCCTTGGATTATTTTTAGCACAGGCCGAAGCTTTATGCAATAGGTTTTCTTAACAAATACTGTTTTTTGTGCAGTATAGCTAAAACTTTTCCCAAACCGTTTCCCCCGCAACCATGGTCCTTACCACCTGCGCCCGGTGGATTTCTTTTGGGGGGATGGAAAAAATGTCCCCGGAACCTTCGGTTCCATCGATAAAGGCGAGGTCCGCTAAATAACCGGCTTCGATGCGGCCAAGACGGTTTTCGTCAAAGCTTGCCCATGCGGAGCCTGCGGTATAGGCGTCCACTGCGGTATAAACATCGACTTTTTCTTTAGGATAAAATCCTCCGGCGGGATAGCCCGTCGCCGGGTCCTGACGCAGTACCGCCCAACTGATGCCCAGCAGGGGGTTGAAATCGCTCACCGGGGCATCGGTGCCGTAGCTTACGGGTATCCCCAGTTTTTCCATGGAACCCCAGGCGTAGGAACTTGAGGCCAATTCCGCTCCGACACGGCTTTCCAGCACATACATGTCATCCGCTAAAAAGATGGGCTGCACCAGGGCAAGTATCCTGTTACGGGCCATTTTTTCCAGCAGGCCCCGGTCGGTGATCTGGCAGTGGACAAGCCCGTGACGGAGAGGATTATGCCCCGGACCGGTCACTTTCCCAAAGGCGGTAAGCACCGCCTCCACCCCGGCGTCCCCGATGGCGTGAACCACTACCTGACAACCGGCGGCGGCGGCCTTTTGGGTAAGGATGTCCAGAAGCGCCCCGTCCAGGGTCGGGAAGCCCCTGTTCCCCGGAGGGGAACCAAGAACTCGCTCACGCGAGGGAGCTGCGGGCTCGGCGGCAAGTTCAGGCTTGTCCCGGTATGGCTGCCGCATCCATGCGGTCTGTCCCCCAAGGGTGCCGTCCGCAAAGAGCTTGAGGGGGCCCATCTTGAGAAAAACATTTCCCTGGGGATTTTCCCCAAGGGGGCTTGCCCAAAGGGTTTTGCCGGTGATTAGGCCCCGGCGGAGGTAAGCATCCAGCATATCCTCCCGGCCAGAGATACCGCACTGCATGCTCACCCGGATATGGGGACCTTCGCTTTCATAGATACCCCGGTATATTTCGAGGACTTCATCAAAATCGCTTCCCTGGGTATCGTTGCTGCCCACGGCGGTGATCCCTAAGGAAAGGGCCTGCACCATACTCCGTTTAAGGCAGGCGGCTATTTCATCTTTCGAGGGCGGCGGGATGGGTTTACGAACCAGAGCATTGGCGTTTTCGCGGAGCACCCCGGTGGGCCGGCCATTGACATCTTTTTCAATGGTACCGCCCGCCACATCCGGGGCGGATTCGCCGAGCCCCGCCATTTTCAGGGCCAGGGAATTGCAATAAATCGTATGCCCGCAGTGGCGGCTGATAATCACCGGGTATTCGGCGGAAATTTTATCCAGATCTTCACGGGTCAGGTCCCGCTTCTCACCGCTGAAAAGATCCGGGTTCACCCCTGCGCCCTGGATATAGGTTCCCTGCTTCAACTGTCCTGATTTTTTTAAGCTTTCAACAAGATCCTGCCCTCGCCTGATCACCTCTTCCACAGAGGCAGCCCCTGCGCCGGCGATCATCCCGGTCCGCTGGCCGATGCCCCGCAGGTGGAGGTGGCTGTCGTGGAAGGCAGGGATCACCACGCAGCCGGCGGCGTCAATTTTCTTTGTCCCTGCGGGAACTCCGTCCAGAATCTCCGTATTGGAGCCGGTTTGGGTGATTCGGCCGTGGTCAATACGGAGGGCCTGGCAAAAAACACCGCGCCGGAGATAGATCCGGGCATTATAAATCGCCGTTGTCATGAATCCGCTCTTCCGTCAGTATTGAACAGCATTGTTATATATATAGCAAATAAGGGCCAAAGTGTCCAATTCTTTGGAACGCATTGCCGATTATACACGGGGCTTGCAAAATTTTCCTGTATATCCTACAATTCAACTAGGAGATAGAATGAACCGGGGAACCCTGCTTATACATAACGGACACGAGAGCGATCCCGTCACTGGGGCGCTGGGGGTGCCCATCGTTCAGACATCCACCTTCGATCAAGGAGATTTGTCTCAACCGGTTGAATTTGACTATGCCCGGTCGGGGAACCCCACGCGAAAGGCCCTGGAGGAAACCATTGCAACCCTTGAAGGGGGCGCTAAAGGTTATGCCTTTGGGAGCGGAATCGCCGCAGTGGCTTCGGCGCTGGGGATTTTTGCAGCCGGGGATCATATCGTGGCCGCCGAGGATATCTACGGCGGAAGCTGGCGCATCCTCAATACTTTTTACCGGCGCTGGGGCCTTGAGCTTACCACGGTGGACGCCTCCGACATTGAACAGATCAGGCGGGCCATCAAACCCAATACAAAAGCCCTGTTTCTCGAAACCCCCTCCAATCCCCTGCTGAAAATTACCGACCTTGCCGCCTGCATCAATATTGCAAAAGAGGCGGGACTTATCACCATCGTGGATAACACCTTTATGACACCCTGCCGCCAGCGGCCCATTGAGCTTGGCGCGGATATCGTGGTCCATTCGGCAACCAAATTTATCGGGGGCCACAGTGATGTTATTTCCGGGCTTGCGGTTACCCGCACGGAAGAATTGGGCAAGCGGCTCTACGCGGTGCAGAACAGTTTCGGCGCAGTGCCCGGCCCCTGGGATGTATGGCTGGTGCTCCGGGGGATCAAGACCTTAAAAGTCCGGCTCGACGCACAGGAACACACGGCGCAGTATCTCTGCGAAAGGCTTTTGAAGCATCCCAAAATAGAAGCGGTTTACTATCCCGGCCTTGCAGATCATCCGGGTAAAAAAATACACGATATGCAGTCATCGGGGGCGGGGGCGGTTTTTTCCTTCAAGACAAAAACTACGGAACAGGCGATCCGGTTCCTGGGCAAGGTGGAGCTCGCCGCCGCCGCGGTAAGCCTAGGCGGGGTGGAGACCATTGCATCCTATCCGGTGCGGATGAGCCATGCGTCCATCCCCCTTGCGGAACGGGAGCGGCTGGGCATCACCGATACCCTGATCCGGATTTCACCGGGACTTGAAGACCCGGAAGACCTTGCCACCGATTTTGAACAGGCATTAAATTAATCAATAAACAGGAATGAAAAATGAGCAAAGAAGAAACACATTGTAAAGGCGATTTGAATTCCCCCTCCATTGATACCCTTGTGGTACATGGGACCGTTCCCTTTGATCCGGCTACCGGAGCAATCAGTACTCCTATTTATCAGAGTTCCACTTTCAGGCACCCCGGCCTGGGGCAGAGCACGGGCTTTGATTACGGACGGGTAACAAACCCCACCAGGCTTGAACTTGAGCGGACCATGGCGCGGATCGAACACGGCAAGTACGGCCTTGCCTTTGCCACCGGCATGGGGGCCATATCTTCACTGATAAAAATTTTCAAGCCCGGGGATCATCTTATTGTTTCAGAGGATCTCTACGGCGGCACATTCCGCCTCTTTGATGAATACTACGGCAAGTACGGTTTTTCTTTTTCATGGGTAGACACCAGTAATTTTGAAAAGATGGAAAAAGCCATCCGACCTGAGACAAAGGCCCTCTTTATCGAAACCCCGTCGAATCCCATGATGAAGGTCACCGACATCCGCCGTTCTGCGGAACTGATACATAAAAAAGGCGGACTCCTCATCGTTGACAACACCTTCCTCTCCCCCTACTTCCAGAATCCCC
>BOBW01000039.1 GCA_026002595.1 Spirochaetia bacterium
ATTTTTCCGCAGTCTCTATCTCCCCGGTTTTGATACGGGTATAAGCCGCCGCCTTCAGGGCCATCAGGTTTACCGGGTCCTTTGCCAGGACCTTGTCAAAAAAGGCGGCCGCATCCTTATAGCGCCCGGTCTCAAAGGCGATCCGTCCCAGATTGTACTCAGAGGCGGTTTTGGTCTTGTCCGCCGCCTGTGCCCGGTTCAGCCACTGTTCGGCCTCCGCAAACTTCCCCATCTCGAAATAGGCCATCCCGATGGTATAGTACTCCTCCGCAGAGGCCGCCCCAAAACTGACACAGGATATGTATGAAAAGAGATACAGTGTAAAGATGATTATTGCGGAGAATCGTTTTAAAAAATTCATTTTTTACCGGCAAGAACCATGTCTTCAATTTCCCGGAGTTGGGCCCGGTAAAGCCGGGCGATATTGGAGCCATAGTCGGCAATAAGCTGGATAATATTCCGGGGATGGGCTTCCCCGTCCCTGCCGTTGATCCGGTCCCCGGCGTCCCCCAGGCCCGGCATGATATAGGCCGCGTTGTTCAGCACCGGGTCCATCCACAGGGTATAGACCTGGCAGTTATCAAGGGCCCGCACCACCCGGAGCGCCCCCTTGAGGGCGGAAATCACATTAAAAAACTGGATAGACTTTGGCTTTACCCCCTCGGCCAAAAGGTACTTTACCACGGTCACAAGGCTCCCCCCGGTGGCGTTCATGGGGTCCGCGAAGATCAGGTCCTTGCCGTTTAAGGATTCAAGGTTGAAGAATGATTTATCCAGGTCCAGGATATACTCCATATCGTTTTCGTGTTTCCGCTCATCCCGCTTGATTCTGAACAGGGCAAAGGGGGTCACGTATTTGTGGGAAGAGTATTCCTCAATCTCCTTACTCATGATCATGGAAGGGAGCAGCGCCCCACGGAGCATGACGCACATCACGGTGTTTTCAATTAAATTGTCGATATTGGTGATCTTGTGGACCGCGAAATTCTGCACCGGGACCGTCACCGGGGTCTTAACGATAAGGTAGTTCTTGTCCCGCCCTTCTATCCCGCCGTAGGCAAGCTTGAAAAGCATCTCATAGGCCCGCTGGATATAGTAAACGAATTCCTGATCCGGGGTTTCCACGTCCCGGAGCTTGGCGATAAGCCGGGACGCCTCGGCGTGGCTTTCGTGGGGGGTCTGGAAAGAATAGACATGAAGGCCGGGCTCTTCTTTGCATATCCCCTGCATCATGGCGCCCATTTCGTTGTAAAGCGAAATAAGCCGCTCTTCCGCGTCAAGAGGGGAACCTTCGCTGCTTCGCAGCTCGGTTGAATGATCACGCCTCACCTTTACCTGGCTGCCCGAACTCAAGATACTAAAGGTATCCGTTACCTGCCTGAAAATTTCGTCCATTTGGGAGAGGTGATCCTTGTCCGCCTGGGTAAGGTAACCGTCCAGATCTTCAGCCTTCAAAATAACTTTATTCATAATGAAAAGAGTATATTTTCAAGCGGCCTTTAATTCAAGGCTTTCAGAACTGCCAGAGAACGCCCAATGCCTGCCGGAAATACCCCATCTGGGCAAGGGGCCCAGCTCAGCCCCCAATAAGGAAGATGGTGAATTTTTCCCGTGCTATTGACACGCTCTATGGGGCCCGCTCCCCCCGGCCTAACTCTGCGGAGCAGAGTCCATAATATCATCGTCATCCCTGTCATAGGGAAGAAGGTAGTTGGTCCAATTACCATCCAGGATAGGATTCGAGCCCAAAGTACCGCCGTATGTCGGTTGTGGTGCGCTGGCGCTTTTGTACAGGGACTTGCCGCTGCTGGAGCCGCTATTCACGCCGATGAAACCGCCGTTCATGGTGAATAGAGCATTGGAATAAGAGGGCCCGGCTGTTTGGTGTATATGCACCCCGTTGCCGTTGCTGCCGCCGTCGTTGGGGGGGCCGGCTAAATTCCCGGTGATTAAACCGCCGTTCATGATGAATTGAGCATCGCTGCTAATGTTCGCGTTTGTGTATATATACACCCCGCCGCCGCCGTAGGTGGAGGAGCCGTTGGAGCTGGTGAAATTCCTGGTGATAGAACCGCCTTTCATGGTGAATTGAGTCGTGCTCCCGGTACTGATTACATACACCCCGCCGCCGCTGCCCTGGGTGGTATTCCCGGTGATAGTGGTATTCTCGGTGGTAGAAGACTCGCCGCCCATGGTGAACATACTACCATTGGCGACAAACACGCCGCCGCCGCCGCTGCTGTTGCCAATGCCGCCGTTGTTGTCGGTGATAGAACCGCCCTCCATGATAAACGTACTACCAGTGTTTACAAACACGCCGCCGCCGCCGTTGGTGCTGTTGGCGCTATTCCCGGTGATAGAACCGTTGCTCATGGTGAAACGAGCCTCGCTTCCGCTTATATACACCCCGCCGCCGCTACCACTGGTGGTATTCCCGGTGATAGAAGAATCGCCCTCCATGGTGAATCGAGTCGTGCTCCCGGTACTGACTACATACACCCCGCCGCCGCCGTCGCCGCCGCCGTTGTTGCCGGTGATAGAAGAATCCCCTTTCATGGTGAACGTACTACCAGTGTCTACAAACACGCCGCCGCCGTTGCCCAACAGGGACATATTCCCGGTGATAGAACCGCCCTCCATGGTAAACGTACCAGAGGACACACACACACCGCCGCCTAAAACTGAAGCATTAATATTATTATTATTCATCAGCTTTACCGCGCCGCCGCGCATAATAAGGGTTCCCTCTACCGTAATCAGGGGGCCGGTCGCCGTATAGCTCCCTTTCTTGCCGTCAATGGTAAGGGGCAAGTCGCCGCCCAATTCCAGGGAGCTGTTGGCCGCCACGGTAATAAGGCTGCCAAAGCCGTCAGCCCCCCGGTTTATTGCCCGCGCCCCGCCTCCGGCTATCAGTCTGATATGTCTTCTGTCGTCAATGTCTATCGTATTACTAACATCTATATCCCCATACAGGAAGATGGTGGCCGGGTGATCCGCGTCTGTCCTGTCGGAGGCGTCTATTGTGTCCTGAAGGGTGGAAAAGTCATCTGCAAACTCCAAGTACGCAACTTCCCCCGCCTCAATTTGCTCCGCCGATGGTACTTTGGCCGTTTTTACCGTCACCCTATAGTCCCGGGTCGAGCCGTCCTCCGCCGTGACCGTGTAGGTAACCGGGTCGGTAAAATCCCCCGCTTCCCCCGAAGCGGGGCTGATCGACACCCCGGTATGGGTAATTTGCGGGGCAATACTGATAACACTCGTTCCCAAGGGCACCGTTACCGTGATGTCTGTTCCGTCAATGGCTCCCGTTGCCGCCGGGCTTGAGAAGGAGAAGGCCGTTATCTCTTTGGAACTAACCTCATTGATATAAGGCTCCAGCGGCTTGAAAAGATCGCAGCGTGAAAGGAGAAATGCTATCCCTAGACAGCTGATCGGCAGGCAGAAGCGTAAGAAGTTCCGGACAAAGTTTCTCATCTCAGCCTCCTCCAATAAGTATATACCCATTGGCATGCAAAGCAATTAAAATTGCCACAGAAGCCCCAATGACGGCCTGATATACCCCGGCGGGGACGGATCGTCGGGGGAGAAAATATGGGTAAAATCCATGCCTATTTCAAAAAAGAGATGGCTTACTATGCGGAGCTGGAAGGAGATACCCCCTCCCAGGGAGATATACTCACCGGTGAAATGCCTTGTACTGTCGCCGTATTCATAATAAAGATCAAGCACCGTTGTTACGCCCATCCCCGCGCGGAAATTAAAGGCCGAGGTCCGGCCCGGCAGCCAGAGCTGATACAGCGCCCGGATCTGGAAGTCCAGAACCTGGGCCCCCACCGTATACCGCTCCTTTGCTTCTTCCGCCCTATACCAGGATACCCCCAGTTCCCCCCCAAAATAGTGCCCAAACCCCTTCGCCAGGGGACCTTCCCCCCCCCGCTTGAGGGGGAGCACGCCGAACCGCAGCGCCGCGCCCTGAAGAAAGTATATCTCCTCAAAGGCGTTAGGCACGAACAGTATCCCGTACAAGGGAATGAGCGGGGCATACGCGGCGGAAATTATAAAGTCGGGCCGACCGGAAGGCTCACTCGGGGCTGCACTGCTTTCTTGCCGCCCCGGGGGTATTTCTTCCGGTTTGTGAAGAGAGACCGTAAAGGTTCCCGAGTCCTCAAGCCCTCCGGGGTTTCTGATATGCACCTGGTATGAACCGGGGGCAAGCTGCCCTTTGTCAAAGACAAGCAGGACGGTATTCCCCTTAACCTCTATACGCCGGGGACGTATGCCCTCTCCATCCTTGCTTTGAAGCCTGATATCCGCCCCGGCGTCTATATCCTCTCCGGTTACGGTGATCTGCCATTCTTCCTCGGTGTCCAGAAAAAATTCCTCCGGGGAAAACGTGATTATTTTTGGCTGGAGCGCGTTTAAAACCTCAAAAAAGATCCAGTCCGAGGTATATTCAAGCCGGTCCAGCAAGTTGTATACCCCTACCTGATAGCGGTAGCGGCCGGGCCGCAGGGAAACATTCAGGAAATTTTCCCGGGTCGATTCCTGTAGCAGCTTTTCGTACTTTCCGGCCTGCTCCTCTTCAAGGGAGAGTTCATAGCGGAGCGCCCATTCAACGGGGTTCCAGCGGATGCGCTGGATAAACCGGGGGCCGCGCCATTCAATAAAAAAGTTGCCCTCATCGTAAATGATCCCTGTTTCCTCTGCACCAAGAAATACCCCAAAGACAAGGGTGAAAAAAATTAATGACGATAAAAAACAGATGTCTTTTCTACTGACCATAATATTTACCCGGATTCTGCCGGACATCCGGCATAAGCGCGGGAAGATCCACGGTAAAACGGTTTTCACCGGCGGTTCCCCATTGTTCAATGGAACCGTCCGCAGCCAGGCGCCGCCCTTCCACCTGCCAGATAATACCACCGTTTTCCAGAATACTCAAATCATCCAGGGTAAGGGAAGTCTGAACCAGGTTTTCCCAGCGCCGTATCAGACGCCGTCTGCCGCCCCCATCCTGATAAAGGGTAAGGATATAGCTATTCGCCCCCGGAACCCTGTCCCAGATAAAGGTAATGGTTCGGGACTTCTGTAATTGGCCGGGGCCGAGGGAGAAGCCGTTTTCAGGCTGTTGCCGCCGGGCTTCCGGGAGCAGGGGCCGCAAATAAAATTCAGCGCTTGAAAGGGAAGCGGAAGGCCGGGCCGCATCCGCCTTTTCCTGTGCAAGGGCCTCCACAGTCCAGGTATAGGGGCCTTCCGGGTAATTCCTCAGGGGCAGCTCCAGCCGGGGGTCTGTAATAAAGGGGGCGCTGTATACCGCCGTCCCATCGCCGTTTTCATGATACAGGCTGAAGTTATAGTAATCCGCCCCTTCCACACGCTGCCAGGTAAAGATCGCCGCCGCATCCGGGCGGACCGCAAGGGGCCCGTTTTGGGGGGCGATCAAATAGGGCGGCAGCAGGGCCGCCTCTGAAGAGGGAATCACCTGAAAACTTCTGGCAGGGCTCTGTATGGTCCCGGCGGCTATCCGCCAGTACCAGCGTCCCTCACCCAGGGGCCGTCCCTGAAAGACACCCCGCGCCGCAGCCTCATTGATTACCGGATCGGAAAAGTCCGGGGTATTGGAAACCTGAAACAGCAGGGATTCTGAAAGGTTCGTCCTCCAGGTAAACCGCATATCCTGTAGTTGGGCGCCTGAGAGGGTGTAATTATCCGGGGGGAAGACGGGCCGCAGGAAAAGTTCTTCTATCGCAACGGTAAAAGATCGGGCGGGGGAAACCGCCGAAACAATTCCATCGCTGCCGGTTTGGTATACCCCCCAGTAATACTGCCCCAGGGGGAGATCCTCCGCGCCGTAGTTGTAATAATTAGCTATCACCTGCCGGGTGATCACCGGGTTCCGCAAATCGGCTTCCGGGGAAATCAGCAGAGTATAGGATTCGGCCTCGGCCTCGTTCTGCCAGGAGAAATAGACCGCCTGACTGCCGATAACCGCATCCGGGCGAGGGGTCAGCAAGGCAGGGGCCGCCAGATTTCCGCTCTGGGTAATGGTAAAAGACGCCGTGGCCGAAGGGTCAAGGCTTCCCTCATATTCGCCGCCCAGTACCGGCGTTACCCGCCAGTACCAGCGCCCCCTTCCCAGGCCGGTAAAGTTGAAGGAAATAACGCCGTCTGTGCCCCCCTGCACGGATTCCCGCAATGCGGGATTTTCCAGGCCGGGATTATCCGCCGCTTCCAGCAGGTATGAAGCAGCTTCGGGAGAGGCGGTCCACTGAAACTTGACCGCAGGGGGCCGGCTCCGGTACTGGTACTGGTAATTCTGTGTCGGACTGAGCAGTTGGGGGGCCGGTACGGAAGCTATGGTCAGCCTTCCGGTGGAAATTGCGGCCTCCGCAGCATTCGGGACAGTTTCTGTCATACTCACCGGATAGGCCCGCCAGTAATAGACGCCGGGGGCCAATTCAGCGGGCATCCTGTCCTGCGCCGCCCCGTCAAGGCTATGGAGTATCCGGGTAAAGCCCCAATCCGCTGCGATGTCTATCCGGGTACGCTCACCGGCGGCATAATTCACCCCTTTCCAGGCAAATTCTACCGGCAGAGGGCTTTCCCCGCTGTGGACAAGCCGGGCTGCGGGTTTGGGGGAAAGCATCACCGTTTGGGCCGTATCAAAAACAAAGCCCCCGGAATCCAGGGAAAGGGCATCCCCTGCGGCAAGCTGCCGGATTTTCCCGGCCGCCTCAAGGGCGGCGCTGCCTTCGCTGAGGCTCAGGTTAAGGTTCCCCTCCGCCATCATGCGGGTGTTCAGCACCGTACCCTCATCAACATTTACGGTTTTGCCACCGGCCCTTAGTATCATGACGCTGCCGGAGGTGGTGTTTACCACCAGGTCTCCCCGGATAAAATCAAGACGGGGTTTGCCGTTTTCCGCAAAGATCTCTATCAGGGTGTTTTCATCCAGATCGATGATGTTCCCCCCGATAAAGGTTATGGTGGCCTCCGAAAGTTCCGCGGTACGGATATAGTCGCCGTTATATACCAAAGTGTTCTTTTTCAGCCGATCCCAGAGTACCCGGTCCGGAAAACGCCGCTGGGCCACCTTGTACTTCCAACTGACAGTTCCCACCGGGGCTTCACGCCGGGCAAGGGTATGGTTGAAATCGAGCCAGAAAAAATACAGACAGAGAAAAGCCCCTATAAGGCAGAAGAAGGTAACAATATAATCGGCGTCCTGCAACAGCCCGCCATCTTCCCGGTTTTTTTTCATCACCCTTCGTTTATTTTTTTCATAGCATACTTCAGTTCTTTTTCGTTGATGTCCAGGGTACTCAGATCCGGCGTATCAAGACCCAGCATGTTCCGCACTTTTCCCAGGGTAACCGGCCCCTGCTGCAATTCCCCCCGTTTCCG
The DNA here is from genome assembly GCA_026002595.1 of Spirochaetia bacterium. Classification (GTDB taxonomy): domain Bacteria; phylum Spirochaetota; class Spirochaetia; order Treponematales; family Breznakiellaceae; genus BNUT01. Next base: position 7,405 of record BOBW01000039.1, read on the forward strand.
TGCCCGGAGGTTTACCACCGCAAACATACGCACCGATTTTTCCTTGCCCTTTACCCATACCTTGGGCATTTCCTCGGTTAAGAGATCCTTGCCCGCCAGAAGCCAGGTTGCTTCGGTAATCAGAATGTCCGTATGCAGGGGTTTGTTCAGTGCCTCGGTACGGCTTGCCAGGTTTACCGCGTCGCCGATAAGGGTGTATTCCATCCGTTCCCGGGAGCCAATCTGCCCGGCCACTACGGCGCCGGAATTGATCCCGCAGCCCATCCTGATACGAGGCTGCTTTTCGCTGCCGTCCCGGCCTGCATTGAATTCCTCCAGGGCCTTCCGCATGGCCAGGGCGGCGCGGACGCAATTCAGGGCATCCAGCCGGGGACTGCCGGCGCTGCTTACCGCCCCCCAGTGGGCCATCAGCGCATCCCCCATGAACTTGTCCACCGTACCCCCGGTCTCGTTGACACACTTCACCATGCAGGTCATGTAGGCGTTGAGGAATTCCACCACCTCATGGGGACTGAGCTTTTCCGATATGGCGGTAAAAGACCGGATATCGATAAAAAGAATGGTGGCCTGTCTGGTTTCTCCCCCCAGGGCAATATCCCCCCGCATGGCCAGCCGGGCAATTTCCAGGTTGGTAAAATGGCTGAAACTCTCCAGGGCCTTACCCATTTTTACAAAACTTTCGGATAAAAGGCCGATTTCATCCTGATTTTCTTTTGTAAGCTCAATCTCAAACTGCCCCGACTCAATTTTCTGCGCCGCTCTGGTCAGCCGACCAAGGGGCCGGGAGATAGTCTTGGAAAAGAACCAGACCAGAAGGATGGAGATGAACAGCACCGCGCCGGTTAAAAGGATATTCCGCCGGGTAGTGGCGGCTATTCCCTCAAAAACAAGATCGTATTCCGTGAGGGTAATCACCGCCGCGTTGGCGATGGGAAGTTTATGGAAGGCCCCGAAATACCGGACCCCCGACCCGTCGGTATAGAGGGTCTGGAAATGCCGGTTCGGGCTTTTCCAGAGCATACCCACCAAGGGGTCCCCGGCCATGTTTGCCCCGGCCTTAACCAGATCGCTGTCCGTATGGACCAGCACATCCCCATAGTCGTTGATCATAAAGGAGGCGTTAACGGAACTGCCAAGGGCGTCGGTCAGGTGTTCCGAAGAAAAGATGATGGTCGTTGTTCCTGAAAACATGGCCAACAGGGGAATGCCGAAAACCGGCGCGGCATTCAGGAGCGTCATTTCCCCCAAAGAAGACGCCGGAGCAGCGGCGCGGTTCATAAATTCATCCACCAGGGCGGGATCAAGTTCATTGGATACAAAGAACCGGTCATTAATGAGGGTTTGTCCCCCCTCGCCCACAACGATGGCGGCCACATCCTGGTTCCGTTCAAAATAGAGAGCCCCGGTCTGCCGGATGTTATTGGTATCCAGGAACAAACGGACATTGGAACGGATCGTCTCCAGGGCAGCTTCCACCTCCGCCGCGGCCCGCCGGTTTACCTCGAAGTTATTGTCCTCAGCGGTAAGCTGCAGATCCTGGGAAACCATGTAGGACACCAGGAAAGTAATAGCCCCCAGAGAGAGGATCAGGAGGAAGGCGATAATGACGACCAGCTTGATCCCGATGGGGTATTTTACCCTGGCGCCTGTATTCTGCACCTTTTTCACTATTCTCCCCCGAGCTATTTTTCAATCTTATATGTTAATTTCGGTATCCGTGGGTTCATACTTGAGAAATCCCTACTTTTTACGATATTAATTCCTTTGGGTGTACACTTTTTGAATAATACATTATTATAATGCTCAAAATTAAAAGAAAAAAGGGGGCGGTTCTCCATGAGAATTACCACACGGGGCCGTTATGCGCTCCGGGCGATGCTGGCGCTGGCAAAACTTGGTAAGGATGGGCCGGTATCAATCAATATCCTGTCGGAAACCGAGGGTATTTCCTCCGTATTTCTTGAGCAGATCTTTTTTAAACTGAGGAAGGCGGGGATTGTTTCTTCTGTCAGAGGGCCCGGCGGGGGCTTTTATTTTGCCCGTCCCCTCAAGGAACTTACGGTCAAGGCCATTCTTGACGCCGCAGGGGAAGATCTGGACGTTACCTTCTGCGACAAACAAACGAAAGACTGCGGCAAGTTCGATTCCTGCATCAGCCACAGGGTATGGCAGGATTTAACCGGTATGGTAAACACCTATTTCAGCGGCTTGACTTTGGCATCTATTATCGAAAATTTTAGCCTATCAAATTGCTGAAAAAAGGCTGAAACTCTGGTATGAAAGGGAATAGGTATGGTATATTCAAGATATGGAAACCACGAAACCAAAACAAAGCAGCATTATAGCCTTCTTTAAGGGTTTTGCCTCGGCTTTTGACATCAGCGGTCGTACCCTTTTGAACGATCTCCCGGATTATTCCGGTGGCTTTGCCCGTGACCGGCAGGCCTTGGCGGGTGATTGGCAGCGTATTGGCGATGATATGAGAAAAGTCATGGGGCAAGCCGCCAATGGAAGATAATCAGCCCATTCTTACCGCTTCGCAGTCTGTAATGTACAGCGGCCCTTTACCGACTTCCGGTGAATTCGCAGGATATGATAAAGCCCTGCCAGGGGCGGCGGAGCGCCTTCTGTCTATGGCAGAAAAAGAGGCTGAACACCGTCATGAATCAGAGGATAAAGTTATAAAGATAGGCAGCCGGGGTCAGATATTTGGGTTTTCCGTCGCTATCCTGGCAATCGTGGCGGTTTTTGTCAGCCTGTTTCTTAATCAGCCCCTGGGTGCCATTGCACCTACCATTGTTGCACTTTCAGGTTTGGCAGCAGTATTTGTAGGGAAAAAACACCCGCGGTAGTTGCATATACCAACATGATCCCGTTTAAGAGGTAGGATCGAATGAAGCTTCATAACGATACCGATTGGGCATCCTATGCCAAAATTACGGATGCCCTGAAACATCGGCGGAAGGGGGCGACCGTGGCGGATGTGGTTACCGCCACCGCCCTGCCCCTAAACACCGTAAAAGAACTGGTCCCCCGCGCCGCGGACGAATACTCCGCCCGGCTTGAGGTTACTTCTTCCGGGGAAATCCTCTACTCCTTTCCCCAGGGTTTTACCAGCCGCTACCGGGGCTTCAAGGTTGGCTTACAGAAATTCACCAGGAAATTTATTAAAGGAGCGGGAATCGCCGCCGCCTGGCTCTTTAAAGCCTGGATCGCAATAATGCTGGTGGGCTACTTTGCGCTCTTCATGCTCATTGCCTTGGCGGCCTTGGTCCTCTCCATGGCGGCCAGTTCTTCCAATTCAAATAACCGTTCCCGGGGCGGGGGCCTGTACCTCAGCTCCGGCATCCTTAACTTCATCATCAGAATCTGGTTCTATTCGGAACTGACCAAATCCGTGGACCGCAGGTATTACGGGGATATACAGTCAGGCCGAAGCCGTCCCAAGGGACGTCCCCTGTATAAAGCGATCTTCTCTTTTGTCTTTGGGGAAACCGATCCCAACCGGGAAGCGGGCACGGCGGAAAAGAAGGCGGTCATCGCCTATATTCAGGCAAACCGCGGGGTCATTTCTCTTCCCGAATACATGGCCCTTACCGGGCAGAGCCCGGCAGAAGCGGAAGCGGGTATCATGGCCTGCTGTTCCGAATTCGGCGGTTCCCCGGAAGCAACCGATGACGGGACCATCCTGTACCGCTTTGACGAACTCCTTAAACGGCAGGACAGGACCGACCGCTCTTTTGCCGGGGCCAGCGCCCCCTTACGGAAACTCAAAAAATTCTCCGTCAACGAAAAAAAGATGAATACCTGGTTCGGCATTATCAACTCGGTGAATTTACTTTTCGGGGGTTACTTTTTGTACCAGTCCACGGCCACCCGTATTGTGGAAGACGCCGCCACGGGGGACCTGATCGTACAGGCCAGCGCCGCCTACTCCTACCTCTACAAGGTGGCCTATGTGCTGTTCACCGCAATTACCGATAATCCCCTGCCCATCCTTACCGTGGGCCTGGGCGTGGTGCCCCTGGCCTTCTCCATCCTCTTCTGGCTCATCCCCGCACTCCGGTTCAACCGGGAAAAAAATGAAAACGAGGACATCAAACTGGGGAACCTCCGCAAGACCGGTTTCCAGAAGATCTGGTCAATGATCCGGGGCATCAGGAACCGGGACATCGACAGCGCCATCCCCGAATGCCGCCCCAAAAAGCTTATCGCCGCTCAGAACAAAATTATCAAGGAGATGGGCTCCTACTCCATGCCCGAAGTCGAAGTGAACGGCGAGGGGGAAACCCTCTACCACTTTAACGAGCTGGAACGGGAAAAGGCCGCCCTTGCCAAGTACCGCGCCGCGATAAATCCGGGCGATTCGGATCTGGGAAAGATTGTCTTTGACAGTGGAAAATAATAATTAAGGAGGATGATAATGAAAAACATTTTTTCCAAAAACACGGTGGTGCTGTTTCAGGGGGATTCCATTACCGACTGCGGCCGGGACCGGGCCGATCCAAAGGGCCTGGGTCAGGGGTATCCGGTAAAAATTGCCGGCCTCTACGATCTGCTGTTTCCCGATCACGAGGTGTCCTTTATCAACCGGGGCGTTTCAGGCGACCGGGCCGCGGATTTGGTCCGGCGCTATCAGGATGACTTTGCGTCTATTAAACCTGATTTGGTGTCGATCCTCATCGGCATCAACGATACCTGGCGGCGTTATGACAGCGCGAATGATCCCACCACCGCAGCAGCCTTTGAGCAGAACTACCGTACCGTTTTACAAAACCTGAAAAGGGATTTTCCCGCCGCGCGGATCCTCATCATCGAGCCATTTCTTTTGAACACCGACAGCGCAAAACTCGTCTGGCGGGAAGACTTGGACCCAAAGATTGAGGCGGTGCGCCGCCTTGCCCGTGAATACGCCGATGTTTTTATTCCCATGGACGGCATCCTTACCCGGTACGCCGCGGAAGGAATCCCCGACGCGGAACTCACCGCCGACGGGGTCCACCCCACATCCGCCGGTCACGGCGTCATTGCCGAAGAATGGCTCAAAGCGTTAGGAATACTTTAGGTATTCTATCCTTCGAGATTCCCCCGGTACTGGAGTATTCCCAAACGGTCCAGCCGCTCCTGGTGAATGGGGAGACGCCGTTTAAAATCCTCAAAATTCTTGGCTTCCTTCGCCGTCCACAGTGATTCCGCGATGGCGCAGATCCGGGGAAAAATCATGTATTCGGCGATTTTGCCCGCATAGATAAGTTCGGACCAGAGGTTTGCCTGACCGCCGAGGACCAGGGCCGCCTGTTCCGCTGTCATCTCCGGGGTAATGGGGTCCATGGAATAACCCTGGAAGACCGTGGATTTACCCCACCTCTGGCCGATTTCCTCAGGGTCAGGGCTATGCCGGTAATCCAGATAGCAGCCGTCCTTGCTGGATGACATGATCACCCGGTGGCCAAGGCCGCTTGCCTTGATCCCCCCTTCCCTTCCCCGCCATGACTGGACCACCACATTTTTCGGCAGCTTGTACTGCCCGGTATCTTCCAATACCTCATCCCAGCCGATGGCGGTCTTTCCCCGTTCCGCGAGCATTTTTGCAAGCCGCACGGTGATCCAGCTTTGCAGTTCCTGCGGAGTTTTAAGCCCCGTTTCGGCGAGCCGTTTTTTGCATTTGGGACATTCGTTCCAGTTGTTGAACCGTACTTCGTCCCCGCCGATGTGCACATAGGCCGAAGGGAAGAGCCGGGCCAGGGTATCAAAGGCTGCGGCAGCCAGATCGAAGATGCCGTCATTCCCCGCGCAGAGCACGTCCTCGAAAATGCCGAATCTATCTTCCACCTGATAGGGGCCGCCGGTACAGCCCAGGCCGGGATAGGCGGCAAGGATGGCGCTGGCATGGCCGGGAAAATCCACCTCGGGCACAACCTCCACATGACGTGCCGTTGCAAAGGCAATGACATCGCGGATATCATCTTCGGTATAAAAACCCCCGGAAAAACGTCCGCTCAAACGGTGCTCCCGCCGCTTCGATCCGATTTCAATGAGCAGGGGATATTCCTTTATTGGCAGGCGCCAGCCCTGATCATCGGTCAGGTGCCAGTGGAACACATTGATATGGTGCAGGGAAAGGGTGTCGATCAATTTTTTAATGAATTCCACGGAATAAAAATACCGGGAACAATCCAGCATGAGCCCCCGCCATCCGAAGCGGGGCCGATCCTCAATTTCGCCGCAGGGGATTGAAACAGCCTCGTCACACCCGCCAAGGAACATCTGCCGCAAACTTTGCAGCCCGTTGTAGATGCCCGCGCCCGATCCGGCGCTTACCGTGACGGCATCCTGAGTAATCAGGAGCCGGTAGGCCTCTTCTTTCATATCCTCTTTTTTGCAGAAGATTTTGCCCGCTGCCCCGCCGGTATTATCGGCACACCCGCATCGTTCCCAATCGGCGCGGAACTGCGCTGAAACCGTATCAATTTCATTTTTGAAGATACTGTCGCCGGAAATAACCGGGACGCCGCGGCATTGAAAAAATCCTTCACCCTGTTTGACAGAAACAGGCTGGGGAACAAGCGCATAGGTTTGATTCATAAAATCATTATAAGGGACAGCGGGATTTTTCGCCAGATCGGAAATACTGTTGATTTTTTATCGGACATTATTTTCTTTTCGCGGCTATTTCGGCCTGCTTCTTTTCATCCGCATCCAGTTTGGCGGACCAGGTATCAATTTTCTTTTTGAGCGCTTCAACCTCATTCCGATCTCCCAAAACCGTCAGGAGCCGCATAAGGCCGGAAAGGAAAAGAACGCCCTGCTTAAAATCATCAATCTGGTTGGAGGAAACTTCATATTTCTGCCGGTAGCGATCCGCCGCCTGCATAAACAGCTTTTTGATCAGCGCCAGATGGTACATGGTACTTTCATAATCCGCCGCGCGGGGATCCCGGTTGACCCCGGCTTTTTTAAGGTCAAAAATATTCTTTGCCGCCGCGGCATAACGGCCGTCAAGCTCCACAAAGGACCATTTCCATTTGGCATCGGCGCCATAGGCATTTTCCAAAAGCTGAACCGCAAGACCCATTTTCCGTATCAGAAAATAACGCCGCCCCTGATCGATAGACGCTATGGCGGCAAGCTGTTCCTCGTACTCGTAAAAGGACGCGTCCACCAGGCTACCCGCAATCTCTTCCAGATATGTCACACCCTTGTACAGGTACTTCCGCGCCTCATTCAGGGCCTCTTCGTTTCTCACCTGCAATACCGATAGGGAAACCCCGTTCTGGACAATAAAATTTGAAGTAAGGTCCAGCATTTTATCCGCCAGCGCAAACCGGTTAAGGCCCGCCATATCGGGATTGGTTTTTATCTCCAAAAGAACAGCGGCTTCCTCTTTGAGGATGGCCTCAGCCCTTGACTGGTAAGGCTGAATTTTCTTTTGATAGAGCTGACGATCCCCATCGGTAATCTTTGCCATTATTTGCCTTTTCCAGGGTCGTTGGATGTTCCGTACTTTGACAGTAATTCATCCGCATGGGCAAGGGCGGCTTTCCCCGCATCCCCCGCCAGCATCCGGGCGATCTCCTGCCGCCGTTCCTCGCCCCCAAGAACAGAAACCTGCGTAAGGGTCCGGCTCCCCACGGAATGAGCGCCGCCGACAACTTTTTTTTCTACCCTTAAATGATTATCCGCCCTAACCGCGATACTGGCAAGATGGGTAACACAAAAAATCTGTTTAAGCCCGCCGATTTTAACCAGGTATTCCCCGACCGCAAGGGCCACTTCCCCCCCAATTCCCGTATCAATCTCGTCAAACACCAATGTCTCCGGGGATGCGTCATTGCCCGCCGCATTGGCGCCTGCAAGCACGGTCTTGATGGCCAGCATCACCCGTGAAAGTTCACCCCCGCTGGCAATACGGGCAAGGTCCTTCAGGGGCTCCCCGGTATTTGCGGAGATAAGGAATTCCACATCATCCGCCCCCCAGGGACCGCAGACCAGGGCGCCGCCGGAATTTTGGCCCTTGGGCAGCACGGCCGCGGAAAACCGTGCATTGGGCATTCCCAAATGGGAGAGGATTTCGGTGATCCGTTCCCCCAGTTTCAGCGCCCCGGTTTTCCGTTTTGCCCCGATGGCCGCCGCACGGGCCGCAATATCTTTTTCCAGGGCCGCAATATCGGAGCGGAGCTTTTCCCGGTTTTCCCCAAGGCCGGAAAGGGCCTCAATTTCATCCGCCGCCTGGGCGCGGTAGGCAAGGATCGCGTCTTCGTCGCTTCCCGCAGCAGTGGAACTTCCGCCTGCCTTACCCGAATATTTCTTTTTCAGCCGGTACAGGAGGGCCAGCCGTTCCTCCACTTCCTCAAGCCGTTCCGGGTCGTAGGTAAGGTTATCCCGGTAGGAGCGGAATTCTTCGGCAATATCCTCAGCCTCAAAATAAAGATCATCAAGCCGTTTCTGAATTCCCGCCAAAGAAGTGTCGATAGCAGCGGCGGCGTCCAAGGCGTTGCGGGCACGCCGTGCAAGGCTCAGGGCCGAAGTTTCACCATCGTAGAGGCTGGCGGCGGCGCTGTTCACCTGCTCCGCAAGACGCTCAAAATCCCCCAGCCGCTGGGCCTCGCTTTCCAGTTCCCGGCTTTCACCGCTTTTGGGGGCGGCCTTGTCAATTTCCTCAACCGCATAACTTAAAATCTCAAGCCGCTCCGCCCGGTCCCGTTCAGAACCGAGGGAATTTTCCAGATTCCGTTTCTTTTCCGCAAGCTCAAGGAAAACCCGGTTGAATTGGGCGGTCTCTTCCTCTAGCCCGGCAAAGCGGTCGAGGTACCGCCGGTGGCTTTCCTTGCGGAGCAGTGATTCGTGGTTATGCTGGCCGTGGATGTCAAAGATCAGGGCCATAAATTCCGCCAGGTCCGTCCGGGTTACCGGCACATCCTGAATATAGATGGAACTGCGGCCCGAGGTTTTGATATTACGCCGCACGATGATCCGGCCTTCCTCGGAACTGATGTCCCGCGCTGCCAGCCATTCCAATGCATCAGAACTTTTTTCCCCAATGGCAATGACCGCCGTGACACTCGCCTCTTCCGTTCCGGTCCTGATCACATCCGTGTCGGCCTTGGCGCCCATCAAAAAACTTAAAGAGCCCACAATGATGGATTTCCCCGCCCCGGTCTCCCCGGTAAGCACATTAAACCCATCCTCAAAGGAAATGGATATGCTGTCGATGAGGGCATAGTTTCTGATGCTCAGTTCTTCAAGCACGATTTTCCCCCGTAAGCCCTGACCAGGAAAGTTTTGTGCGGAGGGCCTTGTAAAAGGCGATGCGGCCGGAAGCGACCAGCAGGGCCTGGTAAGGGGCCTCCCGGAGGAAAATCCTGTCCCCCGGCTCCAGGGTCTGGGTAACCTGGCCGTCCATGGTGAGGAGCACTCCGCTGCGCTGTTCCTTTTCCACTTCCACGATCACCGTTTCCTTTGAGGGCAGCACAATGGGCCGGTTCGACAGGGTAAAGGGGCAGATAGGGTTGATGATGATCGCTTCCATTTCCGGCTCAAGGATAGGCCCCCCGGCCGCCACCGAATAGGCGGTGGACCCCGTGGGGGTTGCCACGATAAGGCCGTCGGAACGGTACTGTCCCAGCCTGATGTATTCAAGTGAAGGCTCAATTCCCGGCGTCCCCGTCACATTTTCACCAACAGGCAGTTCCGACTCCACATTAAGCCTGATGATCTTCGCTATCCCCGATGCTGAAATAACCGTATCATTCAGGCAGGGACCCAGGGCGCATATACTTCCCTGCCGCTCCACACTTACGTCCAGCATGAAACGCCGGGAAACCGCCGCCTTCCCCTGTTGCCACTTTTCAAAGGTCGTTTTCCATTCGTCAGGAGGTACTGCGGCAATAAAGCCCAGGGTACCCAAGTTAACCGGAATAATAGGCACACCCAGAGGCGCCATGGCACGGGCGGCGTAAAGCACCGTACCATCCCCCCCCAGGCTGAATGCCGCATCATAGGGGCCGTCCTGCTTAAAATTACATTTTTCTTCAAAGGTAAAAAACCGGGTCTCGATATTCTGCCTTTCCAGTTCAATGCGAATTTCCTCCGCAATGGTTTTGGCATTCGGTTTGTGAAGATTTATGAATAGCAGCGCCCGGTTGAGTTTGGCCATGGTCACCCTGTTACGGAAGGGTAAGGATAAGCTTTGATATCCGTTCCACTTCCGCGGAACTTAAACGGGGATAGAGCGGAAAGAGCACTGTCCGCAGGGAAAGTGAATATGCTTCAGGACAAAGCCCCGCTTCCAGGGAAGGGCCCTCCCCCGCGGAAGCGGGTTCTTTGGAGGCTTCCCCGGGTGCAGCCGCCAGGGTATCATCAAAGGCGCTCTCCACGATGACATCCTTTTTCCGGGCATAGGCCTTTACGTCCTTTACGCCCGTTTCCAGGACAAGGGGAAAGGCGTAGTTATTGTATTCCCCCGCATCCTGGACAAAGCGCTTGTGCCGGGTACGGAGGGCCGATTGGGTGTAAACACGGGCAATTTCCTTGCGTTTTTCCAGATTTTTCGCCGCTTCCCGAAACTGGATCACCGCCATAGCGGCATTGATATCCGGCAGATTGTATTCCGGGGGGAGTTCTCCCAGGCCCCGCAGCACCGATCCGTCCCGGCGGTTCGCCGCATAGAGGAGCGCCCCCCCGCCTGCGGTAAGCATATCCCGTTCCTCAAGGCCCAAAATCGTGAACACACCGGAAGTTCCGGCAGGATTTCCCGCTTCGCGGCCCTGCCCGGCAACTGAGGGCTCCACGGCTTCCTTTCCTTCCGCCGCTTCCCCGCCTTCAATAAAGCCGTAACTTTGGGACCTATCATCAATGACCGGCAGCCCCAGTTCCGCTATGGCGGCGGTATCCGGCACAAAACCAAGGGTATGGCGGATCACAATACACCGGGGGTCTAGGCCTTCAGGTTTTTTCGCAATGGCAGCCTCAATGGTTTCCCGGCTGATAATGGGAGAGGATGAAAGCACATCGCAATAAATCGGTTTAAGCCGCAGATCTTCAATCACCCGTACATAGTACCTGGGGGACAGGGCTGAAATAAGCACCCCCTGGCCGTCTTCAAGGTTCAATACTTTCAGGGCAAGGTACAGTGCAATCGCAGGACTGCGGAGGGCAAGACAATAATCAAAATGGAGATGTTCCTTGGCAATCTGAATCAGGAGCCGGGCCTGCTCGCCGGGACCGATTTTATCTTCCACCATGGCCGTAAGAACCGCATCCATCTCCTTCCGCCTGATAGTCGGAGAATAGACTTCAATTTTCATGTATTACCTCAAAGTCCGGCAGCCCGGTGTTCTTTACTATAAGGTACTATTAAACAAGGATGTTTTCAAGGGTTTAAGACAGGACGCTCAATATTGTACATCCACAGGCATTCTTGTCCGGGCAGATTCCATTATTGCCAGAATTGCCAGACTGGTATTCGCCGCGTCTTCCACCGAGACGTGGAATTCCTCGCCGCTCAAAATACAATCCACAAAGGATCGGATACTCTCAAAGGCAAATCCCTTGGGAACACCAAAAATTGAATGCTGCACGACCATGTCGGGAACAATAACCTTCTCATCGGTGTATTTTTGAATAAGGTTATGATTGCTCAGATCCAGGCTGATCATTCCCTTATCCCCCAGGATATTGAATTTAATATCGTTTACGCAGGGATTGGCATTGGGGGTAATCCATCCATTTTCCATCTGGGCAATGCCCCCATTTCTGAATTCCAGGGTTGTCAGGTAAGTGTCCACCGTATCCACACCCAAACCTTTAAGGAGCCCCTCTCTGCTGACCGCATATACCCGCTTTACTTCATCATTGAAAAACCACCGCAGGGTATCAAGACTGTGGCTGCCCAGAAACCATAAAATAGAAGACTGCGCCGCCCAGGGCAGCATGTCGGTGGCAACCCATTTTATATCGTTCAGACGCATATAACCTGAATATACGGCGCCCAATTCCCCCTTTTCAACACTTTGATGGGCCACATTAAAGGCCGGGCTCCAACGGTTATGGAGATCCACCATGACCCGGACCTTGTTTTTTTCAAAGGCCTCCCGCATGGCAAAAACATCTTCCCGTGTGGTAGCCAAAGGCTTTTCCACCAGTACATGTTTCCTGTTTTCCGCCGCTTTAATGGCAATATCCGCATGGGCAAAGTCAGGGGTAACAATAGCTACCGCGTCACAGCCACATTTTTTAAACATCTCTTCATAATTTTCATAGGCTTGGGGTATTCCCATTTTATCCGCCAGTTCCCGGGCCTTTCCCTTCTTCTGATCGCAAACCGCCACTACTTCACAGAATGGATGGGCCTTATATATCTTCGCGTGATTCTCCCCCCAGATCCCCGCCCCTACAATAGCCATTTTCAACTTTGAATTCATATCTCTTTTCCCCAAATAAAAAAGCCTGGCAATGACCTACTTTCCCACCCCTCAGGGGGGCAGTATCATCGGCGTAAGAGGGCTTGACTTCCGTGTTCGGAATGGGAACGGGTATAACACCTCCACCATAATCACCAGGC
>BOBW01000040.1 GCA_026002595.1 Spirochaetia bacterium
GTTCCCCATCCGCAGCCTTCCCCCGGACCGCCCCGGTCATGCCGATGCGCCAGCCCCGGTAGCGGCTCATATTCCATGCCGCCAGTTCCAGACAGGCGGACGCCAGATCAGCCGGTACTTCCCCGGCCCGATACCCCGCCCAATAGTGGATTTTCAGCGCCGACATATCCCGGACCATTTTCAGGCCCGGCGAAACAACGAGGTAGAAAGGCATATCCTCTAAATCTTGGCAGTCCGGTATGGTGTGATAAAAATCCGGTTCCACCAGTTCAGGCTGTCTCAGGGGGTGGGTAAGGTATACCGCCAGAATTTCCCGTACCGGGTAATCCCGCAAGGGGAATTCATAGTCTCCCGTAAAAGCCGGGAATTCAGACCGCCGCTTCCGTAAAATCCGCCTATAGCAGTATTGCTCAATGGTGTAGGTTGCCGTGGTAAGGCAGAAACGCGAAAGGGCGTCCTCCCGGTCATCCACGGAAAGCAGGGCCTTAAAGTCCGCAAGGGGTATCAGTGAATGTAAGGGTTTTTCTTCCATATCGCTATCCTCCGAATATGGAATACGATAATCTCCTTATGCCGCCGAAACCTTATACGAAAGTATAGGTTTTTGCTAATTGAAGAAGATTTGTTATTTTTTTTTAGGATTAGGTCAATTTCTACAATACTTCCACCTTACTCACTTCCACGGACACCGCCCCCCATTCTTCCATAACCCGCCCATAAACCAAAAGAGGCCGCTGATCAAAAAGGAGCCGGTTATATTTATCGTAAACCTTTGGGAAAATAACCGTTTCGTACAAAGCCGTTTCATCTTCAAATGTAAGGAATGACATGGTAAGCCCGTCCTTGGTCCACACTTCTTTTTGGGTAACAGGCCAGCCAACCAAACAGACATACCGCCCTAAATAATCCCCAATACGAATAGCCCTAATCCGCTTAACAGTAACAATCCGATCCTTCCATAAAGCCAATGGGTGTAACCTTCGCAAAAAACCCAGGGCATTATATTCTTCCCAAAGTTCATCAGTAATTGCCTTAGCCTTTTTCTTAACCGGAGCCAGCACCGCAGCACCGACGCCCTGATACTCCGTAACCGGTTCAGCGGCAAATAGATCCGCCTGTCCCTTCCCGGCTTTCCCCGCTCCGGCATTGCCCCCCAATAAGGCCCGTGCCTGTAAAGCGCGGGATAAGCCCCCGGCGATACTATCAAAGGTCCCCGCAGGGCAAAGGGCGATAATATCATCCCGGCTTAACTTAACCCGCCGCATAAAATCAGTTAAGGATTGAAAATCCCCGCCCTTGGCCCGCGCTTTTATAATATCCGCAGCCCCATTCCTGGAAATACCTTTAACTGCCATCAGCCCCACGACAACCGTGTCCATCCTACCGTAATACCGCCACCGGCTCAAATTAATATCCGGCCCATCCACATGGAGCCGCATACGGCGGCACTCCGCGATATACGCATGGGGGCGGTAATACCCGCCCTGATTACTTAAAACCGCCGCCATGAATTCAGCAGGATGATGTACCCGTAAATAAGCCGACTGAAAAGATACCATTGCGGGGAGAATTGGGAATTGGTGATTACCTTGCGGATAACGGTTGAAGGGATGAGCTTATGAACGTACAAGGCCGGGATTGCTGCATTACCCTGAAAACCCAATACCGGGAAATGGGATTACCCTACGCCGAGGAAACGATCCGGGAAGCGGTATCACTGCTGAAAGAACAAGCCGCCATTGAGGGGGATGGAATTTGCGGGGCTATTCGCAAATCCTGCGGGGTTACGGGGTGCGTGGTTACGCCCCTCTCTATCGAGACTGCTCCCCTTCTTTTTGTGCTGGCTATGGGACAGTCGGGACTTCCGGTGTATGTAAGCGGAACCCATAACCTGTACCACCATTCGGTAAATCTTTTGACAATGGAAGGCGGGCTGCTATTTGATTTGATACAGGACCGGGGGCAACTGCGGACGCTCTATGAGGGATGCCGGGTACAGAATTTTGAACTGCGGATCATGCGGGATGAGGCACTAAAATTAAGGCTTGATATTGCCGGGGATAATCCCCCGGTTTCCTATTCATACCCGGACATCCCTGCGGTGTACGGCAGTGAGCGCACGTTCTGCGAACTATTCAAAGAGGACGGCGTTGTTTATCGGATAAACGGAGTAGAACAAAAAAACATTTATGGCCTTACCATTTCTACCCGCAAGGCGGGGGGAACACAAACGGAAGTACGCATACACCGGGCTTTGGATATCACCGGGGAAATACCTCCGGTAATTGAAACCCTGGAAATTTCAGTCCAATTATTCCGGGATAATTACGAAAAACACTCCTATGGCGCTTTTCAGCTTAACCTTTCCCGGCTTGTGTTGATGGCGGATGAAACAATCATTAACAGTGGGGATGCGGTTATCGGTCCCCTGCGGTATTACGCAATGGGCGGCCTGTCTGTGGATGTTTTTACCACCAGTGAGGGGGTTATCAAATGAAATTCTACGAAATTGATACTGCCCTGAGCGAAGCGATTGAACATGGAGACAGTCCGGTACGTTTACGGATAAGCCTTGATTGGTCCAATACCGGCTTTTATGAATCGGTATTTGAACAGGACATCATTGAAGCCTCATTCTTTGGGTTAAAGGAAAATACCGGGGGAACTACGGCACGGGGAGAACTCCTCCTGGACAACGCCTACGGTGTTTACGCTTGCGGGGGGAATGGCGGCAAGGGGGCGGGAAAAGAAGTACGGATAAGTTTTTCACTTGGTGAGGGCTTGCCCTATTTCCAGCGGTTTGTCTTGTATGTTGATGATAAGGGGTTGCAGGATATTAGGGGACCAGGGCGGCTGCGGACATTACGGATTGGTTTACAGGACCGCTCGGCATTGCTGCGGAAAACAGAACAAAACCGGGACTGGACAGCCCCCGCAATATTTACTTATTCGGTTATCTGCGATAAAACACAGCCGGATAAATCGCTGGTACACTTGATCGCTCAACGTGCGGGGATTGGGGTAGCTGATATTGACTGTTCAACTATCCCCGTTACGCTGCCCTATGCACGGCTGACAAAAAATGTGTGGGCGGAACTTTCTGAACTGGCACGGACCTACCGGGCGCATCTGGAGTGTGCGCCGGAAAAGCCGCTGGTCTTTGCCCATTCGCCCTACCAGAGTGAACCTGAAAGCATTGATGATTGTTCTTACACTTTTTCAGGG
Source organism: Spirochaetia bacterium (assembly GCA_026002595.1). GTDB lineage: Bacteria > Spirochaetota > Spirochaetia > Treponematales > Breznakiellaceae > BNUT01. The sequence continues at coordinate 3,226 of BOBW01000040.1, forward strand.
GAACATATTTTTTATCTGCGGGAGACCGCACGGGCGGAACTGTACCGAAACACGGTCAGGCTTAAAATCAATATTCCGGTTGCTTTGGATAAACAGGAAATATGGCGGTATGATGATCCGCCTGTTCTGTATAACACAGACCTTACACCGATTTATCCCTTCCGGTCTACGATAATACGGGATATTCAAAATGAAGGGTACGAAGCCCATTACCAGATTAAGGACAGCAAGGGTACTGAACGGACAGTAATTTATGCCGACCAGATAGACACCCAAGAAGAAGCAACTGAACGGCTGGATTATCAAGGCGGACCTTTTTCGTATTCCGTTTATGACGTTACTACCCACCATGAAAAGGCAATCATCACCCTGAATACTGAAACTGACGGAGACTTATACCGGGCCGCTATCTATGGGCGGCCTATTGTGCTTGATCTGAACCGCTCCTGTTTTCTGCGGGATAGCGGGGCTATCGCGCAATATGGGACGGCGGCCCTAAATGTTTCGGGTTCCTACTTTTCAGAGGATGAAATAAATGGACGCCCGCAATATGAGGATTGGGCGGGGCGGGAACTGGCTGAACGGCTGCGGAATAAGCGGGAATTTACGGTTAAAACACACCGGGGACTTTTCTACGCTCGGATTGGGGCAATGGTTGAAATAGAGACTAAAGCGGAAACATTGAAAGGGACTATCAATGCCCTTTCTCTGCGGTACAAGCGGGACGCCGCTTTCGTTGCTGCGTTCAAAATCTTAGAGGACTAAAGGGGGGAATAGTATGACGCAAGGGGATAGACATTTACTGATTGAGAATACGGCGGCTCTGCGGGGCCTTAATGCAAAACTTGAGGAATTTGAAAAACATATTACGGAGCGGATCGAAAAACTTGAAAAAAGGGAGGGGGAGCAAAAGGGAAATTTTAAATCCACACTGGCGTTGGTTCTTTCTGCCGGGATGCTGGCAGTGAATGTCATTGTGAACTTTTTTAAACATGGGGGTAAGTGATGGGAATTAAGTGGGACGCTCTTTTTCAGAATGAAAAAAAGCAATTCGAGAAAATGACGGAGGCGGAAAAGTTTATATATTTTCTGCTGTTGCAATATGGCAGCCCCTACAAGTGGGGGGAAGAAAACCCGGAGGGGTCCGACTGTTCCGGGGCGGTGTGTCTGGCTTTGTACGCCGCTACGGGGCATCTGATCCGCACTACTGCGGATGACCTGTACAAGCGGGTCTTTACGGTACAGAAGCCGGGGGCAGGGACTATCCGGGCGGTGTTCTATATCAAGAATGGTGTCGCAACCCATGTAGCAGGGCTGGTGGATGATGAATGTATTCTGAATTCACAGGAAGGCGGGGCCAAGGTACGAAACCTTGAACGGATAAGCGGGTGGTTCTGGAATCAGGGGTCATCTACGGCGATCCGGGGACTGGACAGGGCGGCGCTGATAAAGCTGGCAAAGGAAGGTAAAACCCGATATGGATTGGACCCCGAACTTACCAAATATATAGAGGTGGCGCCGTGAGTGATTCTGACGGGATTCAGATTTCTGACAAGCCGAGTTGGCAGCATACCGTTAAAGAACTGCTTGCGATATTGGCAAAGCGGCTGATCGCCCTGCCTTCAAAGATGTTGGGGTTTAAGCCTTTTTGTCTGTACCTTGCAACCTGGCTTTTGGTTAAGGGTTTGATCCGGGACTGGATATGGTTTGCGGTATTGGTAATCGTGTTGTTCGGCATTGTGGGCCTGAAAGTTTTGGGGAGATGGAAACCGAATGAATAGTTTTATCAAAGGAATCATCACCGGGGCGGGGATTATGCTTGCCCTGATGTTGGTGATTGCGGCGTTCCGTTTTTTCCATGAGCGGGACAAAAAGATTTATGAGTATGCGGAGAAACAAAATGAAATGCAGGAAATGCGGGAAGATTACCGCAATCGTGATCCTTATGAGTTTCTTGACGAGGTTCCCGGTGTACGGGGAGCCGCCGACAATGCCGCCGAAGAATTCAACCGGAAACGAGACGAGGCTATACAGCGAATTCGAGGTAGATACGCTGATTGAAGATTTGACGGCGGCAGCGGAAGAAGCCATAGAAAAAGCGGCGGCGGAAGCAGCGAAGGCGGCGGCCCTAGCCTCCATTGACGCACAGGCCAAGGCGTGGGCAGAAGCGCAGCATTGGCAGGGGGAATATACCGAAACGAAACGGCGGGGAGTTAAGAATGCCGTGATTACGGGGGTTATTTGTTTTTTTTCCGGCCTTGTTATCGGGGCTGGGGGAACTTTACTTTTGCAAGGGGGAAGATGATGCGGGATAGTATCAGGGTTAAGGGTATGGTTACGATGCGGGTCTTTGATAAAGATGGGAACATTAAGCGCCGTGCGCCGAGGTGGTTTGGAAGGCTCCTGCATTTGCAAGGACGGCCTTATGAGCAGCGGTTCCACAATATTGTTACCCGGCAGGGGGACGCGCTAATTGCGGATGCCCTTCTGGCAAGCCCCACCAAGGCGAAGGTATTAAGCGCAAGCGGGTACATCCAGGTAGGAACGGGCTGGACCGGGAATAGTGTAAAAACAAATACCCGGTGCAATACCGCAACCGGATCAATGAAGGCTTTAGACAGCGGCTACCCGGCGTTAAAGGCGGCCTTTGGGAGTACCGGGGATACAACCCTGATTTACCGGGCAACCTTTGCGGCAGGGGCGCTTAACGTCAATGGGATTAATGAGGCGTGTCTGCTTAATGGTAATGCGGCTGCTTCTAACTGTTTGGCCTACGCGCAGATTACGCCGGTGGTCAATGTCACATCCAGCGACACCTTACAAATACAATGGGAAATAACCATACTCGGCCAATAAGCTTCCGGCAATCCGTGACGGACTTTCCGCTTACCGTAGACTTGGGGCGGAAAGTCCCTGATTGGGGGCTTTCCCGGTGGGGTGCAGTTGGTACGGTTCCTTTACTCCGCTTTAGGCCGCCTGCTGATGAGGCTTTTTCCCTGCGGGGAGATAAGCGGCAGCTGCTCTATAAGGGCAGAAGAAAAAGCCATCGTTTTACGATTTTGAACGATGGGGCTTTTGAGTACGATTGCATTTTAAACAAAGAGCCTGACAGTAATATTGTCACGTTGGACCTTGATAATGCGGAACAGTTTGACTTCTTCAGGCAGCCTGATTTTGTCCGTGATCCGTTTTTAAAAGGCAGTTATGCGGTTTACAAAAAAGAAACCCACTTAGGGGAAGGGACCGGGAAACTCTGTCATATTCACCGCCCGAAAATTATTGACAGCCGGGGGCGGTGGGTGTGGGGAGATCTGTCTATTATTGGGGATCGGCTCCTGATAACCATACCGGAAACCTGGCTTGCGGATGCGGCTTATCCGGTGATTGTTGATCCGGTGGTGGGGACTTCAACCATAGGCAGCCAAACAACATGGTATGACCCGGACAATGAATCTAATGGGCCAGTTTTTGTTGAAGAGGGCCTCATTGTAAATCGTTTTCTGGTTCCAGAGCCATTTAACGGGTCGGCAACTGCTTGCGTATATGCCTGGTATGATGATTATTACGGGCGGTGTCAGCCTATTTTATATTCAGACAGCAGTAACGCACCGCTTACCAGAAAATCTGCTTTTGAGGGTAATTTCGATATTGCGGTTAGCAGCAGCAAGGCCGCAAGCTGGCGGGTTACAACTTTCAAAACAAAGGAGAGTATCGCCGGAGGAACCTATCTTTGGTACGGATTATTCAGTGATTTATTTGCCGTTCGTTTTGACTATGGACAAAAATGTTATTGGGACTATTGGATATTCGTTGGAGATGAAATACCGAATACCTACCCGATAAGAGATAAAAACTGGTACTTTGATTTTAAGGTCAGCATGTATTTTAATTACACGGTTGGGCAGAATTACACCCGCACCCTTACCCAGGGGGTGACGCTGACCGATACCCGGAAACTGACGGCGGCTTATAAAAAAACCCTAACCATGAATGGGGGGAATACAATGTCCCTGGGCCATGGGTCGAGTTATTTCCGCAAGTCAACGGCGGATGTAAAAATCAATGATAACAGGATTCTCACAATGTCATGGTTACGGTATTTAACAGTTAATGCCGCTGCTTTTGGCTCTGTAGGTCGTTTGGGGAATTATATCCGGGGACTGTATACGGCTGCGGGGAGTAAAGCCGAAACGGGACACTTAACGACTTATTATCGGAAACAGGAAGATACGGCATATACCGAAGCGGTTCCCCTGCGCCATTTGATACTGTTTATCCGGCTGGTTACGGTGGGGTTTGTCCGGGACTTCATCTTAAAACGGTTCCTTAAATCCAATGAGGATATTGTCTTGAAGTCTCCGGTGTGCCGGGAGATAGAAATTGACAGCTGCATCCACTAAGAGGAGATCGACATGAGAAAGATTTATAAAGGGCAATCGGCATTACGGATAACGGTTAAGACTTACACCGATCTGGAAGGGATAAACGGGGCGGTGATCAGATACCGTAAACCGAGCGGCTCCCTTGGGGAGTTTAACGCCGGGATTGGTGATGCGGCGAAGGGTGTTATTTTTCACGAATGTATTGAGGGGGATATAGACCGGGCGGGCTGGTGGTCTTTTTGGGCTTTCATTACTTTTGGGGATGGAAGGACTGCGGCGGGTGAAACGGCGAAGGTCTTTGTTTGGGACAAAGGAAAATAAATTTGTTGTTTATCAGTTTTGTTTTTATATGGTTCCTCTGTGATGTTCCCCCTACTACCGCAAGAAAGGCGTTTGGGGAATATTTTATTTTGAGGGCGCGGCCGCCGCCCCTGCGGGGTGGTTCTTTGGCGTAGTTTCTTTATCGTTACTGTTTTTAGTTTTCTCTTTTGTTTTTTTATTAAGGAGACAGGTCTATGCGTTCACGGGACCCGGCAGCCCGGTATTATGAACATATCCGGCATCAACGAAGGGTGCTGGAAGAATTTGCCGCCGAAGAGATCGGGTATGCGAATGATCTGCTCTGGTGGTATAAGGCGAAAAAACTGGAAATTCCTGATGATGAATACCGGGCCGTTGCTTATTTCAAAAATCGGGAATTCTTACGGAAACCGGGATCGCTTACGCTGCTGTATGAGATGTATCAGCGGTGCATGACGGAATTACCGGAACCGACTAAAGAACTTGCGTTTGATCTGCTCGGTTACCGCTACATGGTATATGCACAGACTTTAAAACAAGGGGGCTACGATGGGTGAGAATATCGGGGATGAATCTATTTTTTTACGGCTGCAGCAGTTAAAGGCGGGGACGATCCAGTTTACCGATACCAGCAATGCTTACCGGCTTTTCAATAAACATAATACGGATATCCGGTACAATGCCGCCTGGAAGAAATGGCTGGTGTGGACGGGGAACCATTGGCAGATTGACGATGGCTATTTGATACATGATCTGGGCTTAAAAATTATTCGGGAAATTTATGATGAAATTCTTAAAACCGATGATTACCGGGAACGGATAGAAATTGAAAAGTTTGCCATGCAGAGTGAAAGCATCAGACGTCGGCGGGCCATGGTGGAAGCGGCGGCGTTAATACCGGAACTCAATATCACCGCAAATGCGGTTGATACAAACCCCTGGCTTTTGAATGTGGAAAACGGGACTATTGATTTGAAAACAGGGGTATTCCGGGAACATCGACAGGCGGACATGATAACGAAGCTGGCCCCGGTGAAGTATGACGGGAAAGCGGATTGCCCGGAGTGGAAGAAATTTATCCGGGAGATTATGAATTACAATGCGGACCTAATGCAATTCCTCCAGACGGCGGCGGGGTGGAGTTTAACGGGAGACACCTCGGAACAAAGCATGTTTATTTTGTGGGGATCAGGGGCCAATGGCAAGAGTACTTTTTTGACTACGGTAATGCGTATCCTTGGGGATTATGCCATTGCCGCAAGTACCGATACCTTTATGAAAAAATCAGGGGAGCAGATATCCAATGATATTGCCCGGTTAAGGGGCACCCGGTTTGTAACTACTGCGGAGGCGGAACAGGGTAAGCGGCTTTCTGAAACCCTTATCAAACAGATTACCGGCAATGATACCATGACGGCACGGTTTCTATACGGTGAGTATTTTGATTTTGTGCCGACCTTCAAGATTTTTATGGCCACCAATCACAAACCCCTTATCAAGGGGACTGACAACGGGATTTGGCGGCGCATTAAGCTGATTCCCTTTACCACGACCATACCGGCTGAAAAACAGGACAAGCATCTTGACCAGAAACTATTGGAGGAAGGACCGGGAATTTTAAACTGGCTGATCGAAGGAACCCGGCGCTGGTTTGCCGATGGGCTTGCTTCGCCCCCGGCTATCAGCAGCGCCACGGAAGAATACCGCAATGAAATGGATGTCCTGGGGTCTTTTATAAAGGAGTGCTGCGTACAAAGTCCAGGGGTGTCTATCAGGACACGGGAGTTATTCAAGGCGTATCAGGAATGGTGTGATGAGAATAACGAACACGCCGGTACTGAACGATTTTTGGCAATGCGGCTTAAAGAACTGGGGCTGGAACGGGCCCGGACCGCGGAGGCCCGTTACTGGCGGGGTATTATGCTTAAAGCAACCTTGTCTTGATTTTTTTATTTTTGCATTCCTGTTTTCCCCCTGCCCCTTTTCAGGTTTGTCGGTAAAGGCAGGGGGTGTTTTATAGCTGGTGATTGGCGGTGTACAGGTGATAAAGCCGGTATATGGCGGTGATGAAAAAACGATGACAATACTTAAACAATTTTATACCTGACATATCGGAATGTCATTTTTAACAAAAAGCAACAAATTTGAGGGAGACGCGCTCCCCCCGTCATCAGAAAAATCCGGTCGATTCCGGGAAAATGACACTTAGAGGTGTCATCAATGACAGATAGAAATTCACTTCGTGTCATTTTTTATCGGTGTTTGGGTGTGCATGGCTGTGATTGGTTCAGCACCCTTATTATATTATTTTTTTCTGTGACATTTATGTCATAAAAAAAGAATATTATATATATCCGTAGGATATATATAAAAGATTGCCAGAATGGAATCACTCGTTGTCATGTGTCATCGGGCCGCCCCCGGCCAGCCTTTCCCGCTCTGCGGGAAGGGCTGCGTAGATAAAACTTTTGGGAAGAATTTTTTGAATCCGCCTTTGGGTATAGGGCAGTCTCCCCGGAGGGGGGACTGAATTGTGTTTAATCTTGGAGGTCGTTCTGATTCAGGGAGTTTCATAGTGGGCTGGGATGGGGACCGATGACGGCGGGTTACACTTTGGGAAATTCGGGAGCGGCTTTGGGAGAGGGTCATTTTCCCCTCAGCCTTCCCCGCCCCGGCGGGGAGGGCTGCGTGGATCAAGCTTTGGGGACTTTGCCTTTGGAATTTACTTCAGCCTCCCGCAGGGGGGCTGCTATAAGAAAGCCTTGGGAATCGTAGCAAGCCGGACTGGAAGGTTGAACGCCGCTGGGCGGGCGTAGTAAACCCCGCTGTGGCGGTTTATTGGCGGGGCGGCAGGATGCCGCCTGGTTGCAAAAAAACACCGGCATGGAGGCCGGTGTTTTTTTGTACTTTGCGGCAACCCGACCAACGGGAGGGGGGCCGCTCCTCCCCCTTTGAGCCGTTGATGAAGGGTTTGCGACCAGAGCGACCGTAGGGAGCGGCGGGAGCAAACCCAACAAATTTCGCGGGCGTAGCCCGCCATAGAGGGGGAAGCCCGGCGGCGAGGGGGAGGGTTAATCTACGGAGCCAATAAATTGCCACCGTAGCAAAACAGGCTGGAAGGTTGCGCGGCCCTGGGCGGGCGGAGTAAGCGCCCCCCTGTAGGTTGAAGCGGCGTTAATGATTTGAGAAAAACCCGCAGGGTTTTTCTCCTTTCTTTTCTTCAGATGGGGCGCCGAGGTTTTTTGCGCCGCTTTTGCGGGATAGCTTTTACCTTTTGAAAAACTGCGGCGCAAAAAAGGGCGGCAGTTACCACACTTAGGGGGTGGTGATTACCGGAGAAAAACGATTTTGTAAATTTGGGTTTTATTGGGTCTATTAAGGGCAAGGCATAGAAAGATACGGCATTACTCCGGGGAACGCAACCACGGGCCAGGAAACACTAAATTCAGGGTATTTAGAATGTGCTTATCATGTGGAAAATTTTATATTTTTGACTAACAGTATTACTGTACATCTTAAAAATACCAAAAATGACAGCAGATATGACAGCAATATAAAAAAAATTAGGGTAACACGCAAGCACAAAGAAACACATGACAGCACAAACTACTTGACTAATTCTTTGTCCTGTAATAAGATAAACACAGGTGAGCATAAGGGAACACAGGGAAACACAAGGGTTTGCATAAAGCGTATGTTATGCGAAGTTTTTTTGTCCTCTTCCGCCATGGATGGCGGACTACTGGGGATAGTACTTTTTTATTATTATTTTTTATCCTTTTTCCTTTTTTGAAATACATTTATCCATATTGCCAATACAACGGTGAGACCTATCAATAGACTTATTCTTGTCCATGGTATCGGCTCACGGGATACTTGTTTTTTCGCTATTTTCGGCGTTTCAGGCGATGGTGATTGTTCCAGTTCATTAACAGGGGAAGGTTCTTTCGGTTCCGGCAGTTCCACCTCGAACAACGCATTGTCGATACCAACATACATCTGCTTGCTTTCATCCCATTCGTGGGAGTATCTCCATCCATCGCTTATAAATTGTATCTGTTTTTTTATCGGATTCACCGCAATTAACTCAACATCAAAACTGTCTTCATAGTCTTCCAGAATATTTCTGAAGGTATTTTTTTCAGGGCAAAATTCAAAAAATGCAGGACGAAAACCAATGCCACCTACTGAATAGAGGTATAATTCATCTCGTCCGTTTCCATTGAAATCACCAACCCGGCCAATAGAATAACCCCGCCAGTCAATGCTTCTGCCAAAAGCTTCCATCGGCATAAAGGACAAATTCCATCTTTCGTCAAATGCACCAGCAACATAAAAAGGAAACTCATCATATACTTTGACTATTGTTTCATTTTTATTGATAATAAAGCAGAATCTTTTATTAATCTCATAATCGTATTTTACACTATCCTTCCATTGGTAAAAGCCAATAATTTCTGTTTTGCCTGAGTTAGTGAAATCACCTTCGGCATAACAGTTTAGAAGAAGTTCGTCATTATAGTTTGTAATCAAGTCTTGTACTGCCGCATCCTGTGCGAAGCAATTGATAGATATATTTATTAATATTATTATTCCTATAAATATTTTTTTCATCCCATCTGCTCCTATATCATACAATACTATAAATTTCTTATAGTGTCAATTATTTTATTTTAAAAGAGGAAAAATTTCAGGCGCCATGGATGGCGCCTCCCCCCGTCTTGGGACAAAAAAATTTCGCATAACGTGAAAGGTTTGCGACGTTTTTGTGGCCCGAATAAGGGCTTGCGTAGCAAGACCAGGGCCACAAAAATGTGGGTGGAGTGAGCCGTGGGAAGGAGCGTAGCGACTGACCTAGGCGAACGGAACCCGGAGGGGCTTTAGCCCCGAACCGCAAACCGTATGTTATGCGCAGTACTGCCGTACCCCATTTCAATTATATTCTATTATGGTAAATTAAACCTAAATTTTATTTGTGATTCAGGTGTTCGATATTTTGGTCCCCCACGTCCTACATATGTATATCCACCAAATATCCAACCAATTTTATTTTGTTCGTCCTTTATTTTAACCCAATAATCAGTTATACCATCAATTATATCTTTTTCTTCGGTGATTGCCAATATTGTTACATATAATTCTTGATGTTGAATTGTTGGAATTAATTGAAATAATACGTGCGTTCCATTAACCCCCGGATTATCTCTAACATTTAATATTTCCCCTACAGTTAAGCCACCATTCAATTTTCTAACAGTCCAACTCCTACCATTAACTTTTATCTTTTCTATTATTGACCAAATTCCATCTGCATATCTATCCAAATTATCATCCATATCAAGCCAACCAATACGATTATTATCATCCTTTATTTTAATCCAATAAGTTTGACCATTAGATATATTTTTTACATTTGCCACCTGTAACGTATTAACAAAATCTCCATCTTTTAATGTAAATAAAATATCTTCACTATTTGGTTTTGCATATACATTAATTGTATTTTTATTATATGGAGACATAGTACTTGGATAGATTGAAAATCGTTGTTCATGCTTTCTTAAAATAATTATATTTCCATCTTCTACTATCCTATCTATAAATATACCATTACCATTTGCATAATCAAAGTCTACTTCTCCTGTTTGTGAAAATACATTCCCACAAATAAGAATTAATAATATGAATATAATTTTCCCCATAAAATACCTCTCGCAATTAAGTTATTATACTATATTCTTAAAAAATGTCAAGCATTATTTTAACCAACTTAGGCAGTATTGCGCATAACGTGAAAGGTTTGCGACGTTTTGGCGGCCCGAATAAGGGCTTGCGAAGCAAGACCAGGGCCGCCAAAATGTGGGTGGAGTGAGCCGTGGGAAGGAGCGTAGCGACTGACCTAGGCGAACGGAACCCGGAGGGGCTTTAGCCCCGAACCGCAAACCGTATGTTAAACGCAGTAAAATCTGCTACGTTAGCCGGGCGCCATGGAGGGCGCACGGGCTCTTATTTTTATTATTTTTAACTAGCGGCAAAGCCGCTTAGCATAATTATTATTTTTTCCATTCTTTATTCTTAATGTATTTTATTAATACTATTATTAAAAATACCAATAAAATTATTGCAATAAATCTTATTATACCAAAAACGTATGAAATATATGCAAATATTGCTAGGCCAAGATGTACAGTTTCAGGTTCTGAATATTCAAGCACTGTACATCGAACAGGAATAAATAATACCAGAATAATAACTATAGCAATGATTAGAATTAATATAATTTTTCTTCTGTTTTTCATTATTTATTCCTTTTGTATAAAATTTTTATAATAACAATTCTATAATAAAAAATATTATTAGTCAATATAGCGGCGAAGCCGCTTAGCATAATTATTTTTATAATTCCTTTCATCGACCCGCAAGGATGCGGGGCGAAATCTTCAGACGTCCAGATTTTATTGCGTTTAACGTGAAAGCTATACGACGTTTTTGCGGTTGCGATAAAGGAAACCGCAGGTTTCCAGCAACCGCAAAAATGTGCCGGAGAAAAACCCCATAAAGGCGCTACTGCGCCGACTGGGGTTTTTCGTAGGCCAAGCCGCTACTGCGGCGCAGCGTATAGCGTATGTTATACGACGTTGGGGCGTACCCCATTATTTTTATTCATAATTTATGACTTTCTTTTTGATTAGCACTTTATACGGCAATACAATTATTAGAGTTAATAAGCCAGCATAAAGTATCGTATCCAGTATTAATTTATATGCAGGTCCAAGTCCACTTTTATCTTCTAATGTCCTCATCATTGTTAAGATAAATAGAGCAATCGTTGTAATAGCCGTTACCCAAATTGTTTGTCCATAAGTTTTAAAAAAACTATAGGCTCCATTTAATTCTAATTTTGATGCTGACTTTTTAAAAGGCACAGATAATGCCTTGCCGAATAATTTGCCATACAAAACCAATTGAACCAATAATGGAAATATTACCATTATTATCAATACCGATGGCGTAAAAAACAAGTCAAAACCACCACCATAAAACAAGCCACTAATGACAAAAAAAGCAATTACTAAAACACCATTAATAATAAATAAACTCATAAAACCCTCCAATAGTTTTTATACAATCATTTTATAATTTTTTTTAATTACAGTCAACACATAGGGAAAATGGCGTATAACGTGAAAGCTATACGACGTTTTTGTGCCCCGAATAAGGAAACCGAAGGTTTCCAGGGGCAAAAAAATGTGCCGGAGAAAACCCCCACAAAGGGCGAAGCCCGACTGGGGTTTTTCGTAGGCCAAGCCGCTACTGCGGCGCAGCGTATAGCGTATGTTATGTGCAGTTTGGACTTGCTTTTATAATATTTCTGTACTTTTTTCGTATAATATTTCTGGATCTAAATCTATCCCATTTGGCCATTCTATTGTATCATAAGAAACTTTTACTCTTTTAAAAAAATTTTCATCCTTCAATGTTTTAAATAATCCTGTATCCAGATAAGGTTTTACATCAAATATTTTTGTTTCATTATCTTCAAAGGTGAGTTCCAGTTTATAATCGTGTAAAGGTTGAACTTTATTTACAGATAAATACATTCTTTATACCCCTCCTCTTATTTTAATGGATCAATATTATATGGAAGTTCACCATTTTGCGCTAATTCCCAATCGGCTAAAAGCTCATCTTTATGTAAAACTATCCATGCAGAAACTAATTTTTCTTTATCCGAGGGAAGCCCCCCTTCCATCTTTTCACCGGATTTTATATCAAAAATAGCTTTTTCATTTTGATAAATGGCATGAATATGGGGCGGATTATGTTCCTTTTTCCCCAAATACATTCTTATTAATACCCCAAAAAACATTGAAATCGTCGGCATAAATATATTATAAGACATTATTCAATTTTCCGCAAGTACTTTTAGATGATTTTTATATACTTATGTATGATTTTTTATACACTAATTTCAAGTCCAAATTGCACATAACGTGAAAGCTATACGACGTTTTTGCGGTTGCGATAAAGGAAACCGTAGGTTTCCAGCAACTGCAAAAATGTGCCGGAGAAAAAACGCACAAAGGCCAAAGGCCGACTGCGTTTTTTCGTAGGCCAAGCCGCTACTGCGGCGCAGCGTATAGCGTATGTTAGGCGCAGTTCATTTTTTCTTACCATCCATTTCATTCAGTTCTTTTTCAATAATATCATTAAGTATTTCATTTACTTTTAAAACAAGTTCATTCCTTTGTTTTTTGTCTTCAATATCAAAAGAAAGTGTTTGTAACCATTCTTTTTGTTTTCCACCGGTATATCTATTTATACCTAAATCATTTGAAGAAAGTAATGTTGCTCTTAATTCTCCTTCAATATTTTGTAGATCAATTTCAATAGGAACTGGGAAAAATGCTATTTGTCGAATAGGATCAAATGGAAGGCTGTTACTATATGAATTCATGCGATTCATTATATTTTCTGTTCTACCAATTTTGAATAAACTTCCAGCAACAGGTATGATCACATCAGAGCTTAAACAAATAAAATAAAGTCCATTGTCTTTATTCCCAATAACTTTATCATCATTATCTTTTTTTGATAAAGGTTTACTGTCAATTTGATTTTTCTTATCATCCATATCTTTTCGAGACGGAATAATATCCGAATATGGTATTGATTCATCAAGTATATAATAGAATTTATTGTCTTCTTTCTCCCGTTTTATTTGACTACTACATGTAAGATATCTACTAACAGAATTTTTTGGTGTCTTAGTTGTCCATTGCTTAAAATCCATTTTTTCACAGATTTCAGTTACGGTTGCTCTTCCACCCAACTTTTTCAAAACATCTATTATTTGTTCATATTGTGTCATTATATTCCTTCCCCTTCTATTGTGATACGTTATTATTATATACCATTATGTATTCATGTTCAATAGCCAAATATGTTAAAAATGAATTGCGCCTAACGTGAAAGCTATACGACGTTTTTGCGGTTGCGATAAAGGAAACCGAAGGTTTCCAGCAACCGCAAAAATGTGCCGGAATAAAACCCCACAAAGGGCGAAGCCCGACTGGGGTTTTATGGA
>BOBW01000041.1 GCA_026002595.1 Spirochaetia bacterium
AAGTAAAAGCCCTCAAGCTTGAAAATGCCGACGGCATCAAAGTTATTGATGATATGTCCTTCGCCTTATACGGCGGCGAGATTCTCGGCGTTGCGGGTATCGCCGGCAGCGGCCAGAAGGAACTCTGCGAGATCATCGCGGGACTCCAAAAGGCCGATTCGGGATCGATCAATTTTATGGGTGAAGAAATGCTGGGCCTTTCCCCCCGCGCCATACGGGAAAAGGGGATCGGCATGAGTTTTGTTCCCGAGGACCGGCTGGGGATGGGACTTGTGGCGGGGATGAGTGTTTCCGATAACATTCTGCTTAAATCCTACAGTAATACTGCGGGGGTCTTTGTTGACCGTGCGGAAGGCCGAATCCAGTCTGAAAAGATCGTAACACGTTATGATATTTCTACCCCATCGGTTCAGCATATTGTGCGGAAACTTTCAGGCGGAAATATACAGAAGGTTTTGCTGGGCAGGGAAATTGAAATGCAGCCGAAAATTCTCATCACCGCATACCCGGTCCGGGGGCTTGATATCGGCGCATCCTACAGCATCTACGATATGCTTAACGAACAGAAGAAGAAGGGCGTCGCCGTTCTCTACATCGGCGAAGATTTGGATGTGCTCCGTGAACTCTGCGATCGCATCATGGTGATCCACGGCGGCGCGGTGATGGATATCACGGATCCCCGCAGTTCTACTAAAGAAGACCTGGGGCTCCTGATGCTCGGGCAAAAGCCGGTGGCAGTATGATCCGAATAATAACCCGCGCTGAAGCTTCGTCTTTGAGGGAAAATCTGCTGCGCATAGCGGCGGTCATTGCCGCCCTTGTTGCTTCGGCGCTGATCATGATCCTGATTGGCTATAACCCGCTGGATATTTACGAAAAGATCCTTACCGGGTCTTTGGGTACGCTCTACCGTTTCAAGAATACCATCAACAAGGCAATACCTTTGGCGGCCCTTTCCCTGGGGACGGCAATTGCGTTCAAGATGAAGTTCTGGAACATCGGTCAGGAAGGCCAGTTCTACCTTGGGGCATTCGGCGCTTCACTTATCGCCTTTGCTTTTCCCAATATGCCTACGCCCCTGCTGCTCATCTTTATGTTTATCACAGCGTTTCTGTTTGCCGGCCTCTGGGCATTGATTCCCGCCCTGTTGAAGGCTCGTTTTTCCACCAGTGAAACATTGGTCACCCTGATGCTGAATTATGTGGCCGCCAAGTGGATCGGTTTTTTGCAGTACGGCCCCTGGCGGGACCCCGCGGGAAGCGGGGAATGGGTCAGGCGGGGTGATTATTCGGTTTTGATATACCGACATTGGCGACTGTTTAAGATATTGTCCGGGCGTTAAGCCTATTGGACGTGAAAAATTTGAGAAAAGAGGTGTTTTATTATGGCAAACGAATTACAGCAATATTCAGCATACTATAATCGAGATTTAGCCAAAAATATGGATTATCGCACTTACATGGAAAAACAGGCGGCGGTTAAGGATATTACTACTGCTATCAAACAGAATGCCGACCGTACCGCCGTGTATAACACGATGATTGCCGGAAGAATGACGGATCGAATTGAACAATCGGTGGCCGGAGTACGACAATCCATGGTTCAAATGCAGACCGGCATCCAGACATCTATACAAGCGCAGACCTTTACTATTATTGCCACTCAAAATGCTCTACAACGCACCTTTCAGGCCGGGTTTGACAAGGTAAACAATACCCTGGACGTGGGCTTTGCCGGTGTTTCAAGCCAACTTGGTTCAATGACTGCGGCATTTAACACCGGAATGGCCCGAACCGTTGATAGCATTAAAGAAATGTCCGGTAAGATATGCGATAGACTGGACGCAATTCATGACATTGTAAATAATCCCTTACTTACCCAATCCCGTGAGCTATACCGTCGTTCTATCGCCAACTATAACAGAGGTTTTTTTGAAGAAGCCCTGGAGGACATAAAGGCGGCGGTAGATAAAAACAAGACCGATTATATTTCCTGGTTTCTATTGGGAAAGGTTTATCTCTTTGGCGCCAGCGAGTTCAGCAATGTGATTAATCTGGATTTGGCGATTGAGGCTTTCACTACAGCGGCAAAATATAGTAAACCAGATATTTCCACCAATGATGATGCCCGGCACCTAGCTGCGGAAATTTATTTTTATCTGGGAATCGCTAAACATTCAAAATCAAATGATCTTATGTTTGCAGGCAGGACTGATATCGGGCCGCAGTCTTTAGCGGACGCCCAAAAGGATTATGAACAATCATATCAACTGGCTAATACCATGCTGGAATCTCTGTACAATGTCGCTCGATGCAAGGCGTTATTTAGCAATAAAGCCGAAGCTTTACATGATCTGGAAACGGTTATTAAAGGAGATCGTTCCTATTGCCTTAAAGCTATCAATGAGGGCGATTTTTACATTATTAGTGATGATATATATGCACTTATTAACCGGATGAAAAAGGCTATCTATGCCCAGACGAAAGCGGATTTTGATGCTATAAAAGCAAAACTTGATGACACGGTATTCCTTGGCGGCCAGTTCGCGGATATGATTAAGGGTCTTGTTGACGCATGGGTTCCTGAAACATTTGCCGAAGATATGCCCTATTTCGATATACGGGATGGGTATGAAATGTTTCCGGTTATTTTAAGCCATCTGAATCTGGAACAATTTCCTCCAGATCGTCTTGTGGCAGAATTAGCGGCAGAAGATTGTCCGTATGATGACTATCACAAAGGCAGGAAAGAACATTCATTAATTGTTAGTAATAATTGTGTGTCAAAAAAACTATATAATAATTCACTAGTAATATGGAAGTCATGGACAGATTGGGATTGGAAATATTTAAAACAAAATATGACGGATTTTCCTTGTCTGTTAACCTATCAATATAATAATATAACAGCCAAAGGAAAGATTGTTTTCTCTGTGCCCACAGAAATACTGAAAAGACCTTCCGTTTATACTGATGAATATAGACAATTTTACTGGTCAAACCCAAAAGAAGCCTTACAATTATTTGATGGAAAAATCATTGAGATGAAAAGTGATTTTGGCTCCATGGGAAGTTGGCGTTTTGCAGCAAAATATGATAGTAAAAAAAGCCTTCAAGAACAGGATCTTGGTCTAATCAATGATCAATTCCCCGATCTGTTTATACAGCTTGGTACTGTGAAAATAAAGATTCTTGATAAATCTGATGGCGTTTCTCTTGGTATGGATAATGTAATTTCTATAAGTTATGACTTTCTCTTTTTTCTTGATACTAAGACAGTAATTATTTATCCGGCAGGAAAAAAAGATCCTATCAAGGTGTTTCAACCGGGCATTGCAAGTAAAAAAGAAATGGATGCAGGGAAGAAATTACAGGAAGAAGCAGAGCAACAACGGAAAGCAGAGGAAGACAGGCAACGACAGTTAGTGAAAGAGAAGCTGGAAAAAGAGGAAGAAAAAAAACGGGATGAAGAAGTAAGAAACCAACGGATGCGGGAAGAAATGGAAAAGGAAAGCAAAAGATACACGATAATTGGCTTAGTGGCTATAGGCGTTGTAATCTTTCTCATTATTAAGTGTGTGTCTGGTTAATGTTGATGGGCGGCAAAGTGCGGAGTGGCCGAAAACACCACACTTTGCATTACAATATCTTTTGGATGATTTTTGGTGGGGCATAAACATATGGAAGAAGCCCTCTTGAATACATTGCTATTCCCGTATTTAATAGAATTACTTGAAAAAGATAGTAATATTATAGATAGAAAATTACATGAGAATTGTATAAACCATAGGCTTGCTATGTATATGGGCTTAGGAATAGAACACAATGTAATAAACGTTGATTGTGAATACAATAAAAATATGGATGGCGCAAAGGAAGTATTAGGCCATAAGAGGTTGCCCGATATTATTATCCATCAAAGGAAATCTAACGAAAATAACTTAATCCTAATAGAAGCAAAAAAACAAAAACTTGATGTTGAGGACATTGAAAAAATAAATTATTATTTATTAGAGCCCTATAAATACAAAGTAACAGTGGGTGTTTTATATAAACCCAAAAAATCTTATATGAATATATGTGCTTTATCAACCAGACGTTTATTGAATTATCAAATTAATAAGCAAACATTTGTAATTGAAAAAACATTTGATGAAGTCATGGGAGAACATGAAATAATAAATCAATTGTTTAGACAGTAGATGTAGGACACGTTATATGGCAATATTATCAGAAAGTTAATTATGTGGACCTATAAATAAATACTGGAAAAAACCAATACAACATCTCTGAAAGGTGCTGTTATAGAATTTTTACAAAAGGAGTTTGTAGATGACAATTGAAGACAGGATAGAGATGGAAGTACGGTCTGGTCGTGAATGGCGTTGCTTTACAAAAGAATTTGAAGAAGTATTTATTCATTTATATACGATACACTTAGGTTCACAACAGCCGTCTTATGTAACCAACAAGGGCCTCTTATGAAAAATCACCTTTGTTTCCTTCTACTTCTCCTCGCCCTACTCCATCCGCTAACAGCTCAGGACAGCGATTTCTCCCAGCAATCCTTCCTGCTTAACGGCAGAAATTCCGCTGGCAATACTACCCAGCGCAGCAACAATAACCCCATCAATGAACGGGCCGATCCCGATGCCGCACATTGGGATATTCCAACACTGGACACCGCCAAAGGTGTTGATTATCTTACCGGAATTGAAAAAGACGTCATCCTGGAAATGAACAAGGTACGGAGCGACCCGGCAAAATATGCGGAATTGTATATAAAGCCCCGCTTTCCCCATTACAATGACAAGCGGTATATAGTCTCCGAAACATTAAGCATCGTAACCAAAGAAGGCAGGGCTGCCGCGGAAGAATGTTATAACGCATTAAAAGTAATGCAGGGCGTACAGCTTTTGTTTCCCGAAAGGGGATTGGCCCTTGCGGCAAAAGATCATGTCATGGATATTGGACAAAAAGGACAGATGAGCCATACCGGAAGCGATGGAGGCAATCCGGTTACCAGGGTGGAAAAATACGGAGCGGGATACAAAAATCTCGGAGAGAACATCACCTATGGAACAAGCAGCGGCCGTGATATTGTGGTCGATCTGTTAATTGATGACGGCATTCCTGACCGGGGACACCGGGATGTCATCATGCTGCCGGGCTTTACCCAAACGGGGGTTTCAGCAGGAGCTCATACACGGTTCGGTATCATGTGCGTCATTGATTATGCCAGCGGTTATGTAAGTAATTAAAGCCGATTTAACAATAGGCCGGCTTTTGCTTAGGGAGCTTGATAAAATATAAAGAATGTTATATACTGTATACAAAAGGATACAGTATAATGATCAATGAAGATATTATTGAAAATATCATTGAACTCAGGGGAAATGGTTTTGAAAAAGACAAGGATCATTTCTCAACTACTCGTGATGTTTTTACAGCACGGTTGGAAAGTTTCATTGTTGATACAAAAAAATATTTAGAGGCTGCAATAATTGGTGAAATTGGTAATAATACATTTGACCATAATATTATATTCGCGGACATGAACCAAAAAGGTGTTTATTGTAATTTTTATTTTTATGAGAGATATGTGGTTTTGAGTGATTATGGCAGGGGAATAAAGGAATCATTGTCACAAGTTATACCAAACATAAAAACCGATTTTGAATCCTTAGAAATTGCCTTTACAAAAAATATTTCAGGGCGATCTCCTGAACAACGTGGTAATGGATTGAAATTTGTTTCAAAAACGATTCAAGAAAATAATTGGAATTTATTTTTTCAATCTGGTAATGGAAATTGTTTTATAGATCAGGATGGTATAAAATATACTAAAAGCAATATTGTTATATCCGGGTGTCTGGCAATAATTAATTTTGATGGAGGTAAAAACCTGTGAATATAAAAATACAAAATTTTGGAGAAAATCTTCTCAATAGGCCATCGGGAAGAGAAGCCTTTTTAATGGCAAAGGCATATATTTTTAAAGATATTAAACCATCTGAAGAAATCGTATTGGACTTTATTGAAATAAAAGTAATGACACCTTCCTGGCTGGATGAATTTATTACAGGAATAAAATCAGAATTTAATAATGAAATAAAATATATTAATATAGAAAATCCATCGGTTAGTGCATCCTTACGAACTATATTGGTGTGAAAATGGGCGTACTCCGCTTCCCTATTAATTATTTCTTGTCCACTGTAACATATTTCTGACTTTTACTGGTTGGTTTATCGGGACTCGTTCTGGCAAGTTTGCCGCTTTCAATAAGCGGATTTAATATGGTTTTTCTAAAATATGTTTTATGCATAATACCGATATGTTTTTGTATTTCATCAGCGCTTTTGGGGGTTTCACAAAAAAACAAAATCCTTTCGTCCCTGCCGACATCTTGGTCACTAACTTGGTCACTAACTTGGTCACTAACTTGGTCACTAACTTGGTCACTGATCTTGGGGGCAGCCTGGGGGGTAATAGAGCCGCCATTGGTATCTGTTTTGAAAAAATCTACCTGCAAAATAAACCGAAAGCAATCGTTATCATCGGTTATTACCGGATCATAGCCGCTATAGGCTTTGCAGTATTTATATATTTTTCTGACCCCGGACCCAAGTTCTTCGGCCCTGCCTATTTGCCTGAAAAAACGGGCGATATTGGGATTCTTGGGGTGCGGCACCAAATTTGAAAGATCGATAATGCCGCTTATGTAGGGCTTGTTGCTGTTTTCGGTATACACCCGTTCTTTTTCGATGATAAAGCGGGTTGGTTCCGCCCGTGAATATTCCTTATGGATCAACATATTGATAATTACTTCACGGAAAATATTTTCCCTCAAATTGATGCTTTGAACTCCCTCAAGATGGAATGGATTGGGCAGATGTTTCCCCACAAACTGCATTGCCTTTTCGTAGGATTCAAGCAGATTTGTCCGCAGATCAAGCCGGTCGTCATAGCGGTCAGTATCGATTACCCGCTTGAGCATATCAATACGAAACGCAGGGGCTGCCGCCGCTATGAGTTCATCTTTACCAAAAATGAGAATTCCCGCCAGGGTGATTCCTTCCTGCCCGGTTGCGGGATCTTTTAGGAAAAGCGAAGCGTTTTTTAGCAGTTCCAAATCACCCATGGTCCGCCAGGGGTGGGAGGCATTTTCAATACCTACTATTTACCCCCCTACTCCAATGCCCGGCCCATGAGGACCCCCATGGCGCTGGCCATCATCAGCCCCCGTGTCCAGCCGCTTGAATCACCGAGGCAGTGAAGGCCGAGGATGTTGGTTTCAAGGTTCCTGTTCAGTTTGATGCGGTTGGAATAAAATTTCAGTTCCGGGGAATACAACAGTGTTTCTGCGCTGGCAAAGCCGGGGACCACCATGTCAAGGGCTTCAATAAAATTAATGATGTTGGTCATGGCGCGGTAGGGCATGGCAGAGGTAATGTCCCCGGCAACGGCGTCGCTCAGGGTAGGCTGCACGGAACTCCGCTCAAGCTCGTCCTGCCAGGTCCGCTTGCCGTCAAGAATGTCACCGTAACGCTGCACCAGGATATGACCGTTCGCCAGCATGTTGGTCAGTTCCCCGATCTTCTGGGCATAGGCGATGGGTTGATTAAAGGGATCGCTGAAATTATGGGAGCTGAGGATCGCAAGGTTTGTGTTCCGGGATTTCATCTCCTTATAGGAATGACCGTTTACCACCGCAAGGTTATTGTCATAATTTTCCTGGCTGACAAAGCCGCCGGGGTTCTGGCAGAAGGTACGCACCTTATCCTTAAATGGCTTTGGATAACCGATGAGCTTTGATTCATAAAGGGCATTGTTCACCTCTTCCATGATCTCGTTCCGCATTTCCACCCGGACGCCGATGTCCACAGTGCCGCTTTCGTGGATGATGTCATGTTCCCGGCAGATATGATCGAGCCAGTCCGCGCCCCGGCGGCCCGCGGCAACAATGGTAACGGGGGCCAGCACATCAAAATGTTCGGCCTTGCCGACATCGTGGGCCCGCGCGCCCTTACAAACACTGTTCTCAAGAATCAAATTGGTACATTCTGCGCCGAATAAAAACTCAACCCCCTTTTCGATAAGGTAATTCTGAATGCTGCGGTACAGTTCCTGGGCCTTCTCGGTGCCCAAATGCCTGATAGGACAATCCACCAGCTTGAGCCCCGCCTTGATTGCCCGGCGGCGGATATCCTTTATTTTATCATCGTTGCCGAGCCCTTCCACTTCTTTTACCGCGCCGAATTCAAGGTAGATGCGGTCGGTGTAATCGATCAGCTCCTGGGCGGCGGGCCTGCCGATGAGGTCGGGGAAGTCGCCGCCGACTTCGCAGCTGAGGGACAGCTTGCCGTCAGAGAAAGCCCCGGCGCCGGAAAAGCCCGTGGTAATGTGGCA
This sequence comes from Spirochaetia bacterium, assembly GCA_026002595.1. GTDB lineage: Bacteria > Spirochaetota > Spirochaetia > Treponematales > Breznakiellaceae > BNUT01. Next base: position 8,412 of record BOBW01000041.1, read on the forward strand.
GTAGGGTTTGCAGTTCATACACTTCTTCGTATGAATCTTGGGGCAGGACCGCTTTTCAATGGGGCTGCCCTTTTCCATGATCACAATGTGCTTTTGTTTTTTTAAACGGATTAACTCCAGGGCGGTAAATATCCCCGCGGGGCCTGCGCCGACAATCAATACATCGCAGTTCAAAATCCTACCCTACGTTTTCTATACAATTTTTTACCATCTTTTCCGCCAGGTGGGCCATGTGCTCCGGAGTTTCGGGCATTCCCTTTTCAAACCAGTGCCGCACCATGGCCACGGCGCCAAAGGCCATAAAATCATAATAGTAATCAAAATGTTTTTCATCCCATTTTTTATACTGCTCGCGGAATTCAGCCTGCCCCTGGGGACGGCCCATTTCAATAACCCGGCTGAGGAAATTGGCTTCCTTAGTGTGGAGTATGGCTTTGAATAATTTTTCGTTCGCTTTGACGTACTCAAACAGATCCAGCAGGATGGGCATTCCCGTTACCTGGGAATTTTCCTTATATCTGGAAATGTACTGGCCGAACTCGTTCATCGCCTCCCCTTCAACCTGTGCGAAGAGATCATAAATATCGGTATAGTGCAGATAAAAGGTTCCGCGGTTGATGTCCGCAAGGTCCGATAATTCACTGACCGAAATATCCTTAATATCCTTTTCCGCCAGCAGCTGTATCAGCGCCTGCTTGATAAGCCCCCTGGTTTTACGGGTCCGCCGGTCGTCAATCGAATTTTCCATTATTACCTTTTTCCTTTATCGAAGAATTCACCAAGGGCACGGGGCGGATGGTTGTGGTGGGAAAAGAAGACCAGCAGCAAAAGAGTGAGCACATAGGGCAGCACCAGGAGCAGGTCCGAATAGTTGCCGGGCATGCCCAAAAAGAGGCAGAGCTGGTACCCCGCGGATTTTGCAAAACCGAAGAAGAGGCACACCGCAAAGGTGGGCAGTATCTTCCAGTTGCCGAATATCAGCGCCGCGATGGAAAGGTAGCCGTAACCCATGTAGATATTGGGTGAATAGTTGGCGGAAATGGAATAGGCCAGGAAGATGCCACCGAGGCCGGAAAGCGCGCCGCAGATCATCACCGCAATAAGCCGGGTCTTTCCCACATTGCCCCCTGCGGCGTCAAGGCTGTGGGGATTTTCGCCGCAGGCCCGCAGCCGCAGGCCGTAGGGTGTTTTGTAAAGTACATACCAGGCGATAAAGGCGATCACCAAAATCACAATTTCAAAGGGGTACATGTTTTTGAAGAGGCCCCCCAGCACCGGAATCCGGGAAAGGCCGGGGACAGTGAAACGGATGGACACCCCAATCTGGAATTTGTTTGAGGCGTCCCCGGTGATAAGGCCGTTGATCACGCTGGTAAGAAAGGTGGTGAGCGCCATTGCCAGGGTATTTACCACCACTCCGCTGATCACCTGCTGGGCCCGGAACTTGATGCAGAGCCCCGCGTGGATAAGTGAAAATAAAAGGCCCCCGATCATGGAAACCGCCATGGCAATATAGATAAGCGATGGGGAACCCATGCCCAATTTGAGTCCGCAGAGCACAACCGCCGCCGCCCCGGCAAATGCGCCGAAGCCCTGGAGCCCCTCAAGGGCCAGCATGGTGATGCCGCTGCGTTCGCAGTAGATGCCGCCGATGGCCATGATCAAAAGGGGCATGGCAAAGGAAAGGCCGTCGATAAGGATCGTATCCATTAGTTACCTCCCTCAATATGGGAGCGGGCCCGGTAGCGGATGTAGGTTCCGCAGGCGCTGAACAGTAACAGTATTCCTGTTATTACCGATGCAATTTCCTTTGGCACACCAACGATGGAACTCATATACACGCTGCCCTTCTGAAAAATCGTAACCAGCGCCGAAGCGAAGATCGCCGCCACGGGACTGAGGTTCCCCAAAAGAGAAACGGCGATGGCATCGTAGCCCATACTCGCCAGGGCCTTTGGTACAATGGTGTTGTAATAGCCCAGGTAATAGGCGGCCCCCGCAAGACCCGCAAGGGCGCCTGAAATAAGCATGGCCAGCATGATGCTCCGGCCCTGTTTGATACCGGCGTATCGGGCGGCATCCCGGTTAAGCCCCACCGCCTTAAGCTCAAAGCCAAGGGTGGTTTTTTCCAGCAGAAAGCGGATGACAAAGACTGCGGCCAGCGCAATAAGGATACCCAAAGGGATCGTGGGCCGCAGCCTTCCCAAAGTAATGCCCGTAATGGTAAGCCGGGACGCGGCACTGCATACCTTTGATGAACGGGAAATGATATCCACAAAATAGGTATTGATATAAAAGCCCGTAACATAGCTTGTAATGTAGTTAAACATGATGGTAGACACCACTTCGTGTATGTTAAAGCGGTATTTCAGGAAGCCCACCAGAGCCCCCATAAGGGCGCCCACAACAACGGCTATCAGTATTACTAATAGCCGTGCGATAAGGGCGGGCAGCGGGGAGTAGCCTACAAACACGGTGGCGATAAAGCCCGCAGCCAGCATCTGCCCGGCGATACCGATGTTGAACATCCCCGCCTTGAGTGCGACAATCACCGCCAGGGCCGCAAGGAGCATGGGAGAGAGGATACCGAGGAATGACAGAAAATCTGTGATCATGTTCTGCCCGCCCGCGTAGGATGGCTTGATCATGAGGCCGCTGCCCCGCAGAAAAGCCGCCATTGCAACAAGGGGATTCTTCCCCAAAATAAGCAGCAACAGTGATGCTGCGATTATGGTAAGCACAATGGAAAAGAGGGGGACCGCGGCAAGACTGGTTTTGTCATCCGCAAGGAGCCGGGCAAGCCAATGGAATTTTCTCCCGGAAGCAGGCTTGTTCATCCCTTCACCCCCATCATGTATTTTCCCACTTCTTCGGTACCGAGTTCGCCCGCGGGGGAAACCTTGAGGAGCTCCCCGTTAAAGATAACACCGATGGTGTCGGCGAGGCCCATCACCTCATCAAGTTCCAGGGAGATAAGGAGCACTGCCTTTCCCTTGTCCCGCTCATCAAGGATCTGTTTCTGAATATTTTCGATGGCCCCGATATCAAGCCCGCGGGTGGGCTGGACAAAGATCATCAGGTCGGAGTCCAGGGCGATCTCGCGGGCAACAATGGCCTTCTGCTGGTTGCCGCCGCTCATGGACCGGGTCGGGGTCTTCGCCCCCTCCCCGCTGCGGATATCGTAACGGACAATGAGGTCCTCGGCGAACTGCCGGAACCCGTCGGGCCGCAGCACTGCCCTTTCGGAAAATGGCGGCGCATAGTATTTCTTGATCCCCAGATTTTCCGCCAGGGTAAAATCCAGAATCACCCCATACTTCTGCCGGTCCTCGGGAATATAGGAAATCCCCGCCTCGGTACGGGCGCGGATCCTGTCGCTGGTAATGTCCTGCCCCTTAAGGTTGATCTTGCCGCGATACGGTTTTGCCAGCCCCGCGATGGCATCGGCGATTTCGATCTGGCCGTTGCCGGAAACCCCGGCGATGGCAAAAATCTCACCCCCCCGGATGGAGAAGGAAACGTCTTTTACCACCTCGAAGTGATCCTCGTTGCGGACCGTTAAACCTTCAACTTCAAGGACAATATCCCCGAAACGGGGCGGGGTTTTTTCAAGGCTCATGGAAACTTCCCGGCCCACCATCAAATTGGCAAGCTCCTGGGTAGTGGCGTCCTTTACGGGCAAAATCTTGATCAGCTTGCCCCGGCGCAGAATGGCGCAGCGGTCGGCGATCTGTTTGATCTCCTCAAGCTTGTGGGTAATGAGGATAATGGTCTTGCCCTTCTTCCGCAGTTCCCCCATGATCTCCAAAAGGAATTCAATTTCCTGGGGGGTAAGCACTGCGGTGGGTTCATCGAAGATCAGAATCTCCGCTTCACGGTAAAGCATCTTGAGGATTTCCACCCGCTGCTGGGTGGACACATTCACCTGATCGATCCGCAGGCTTGGATCAACCTCAAGGCCGTAGGATTTTGAAAGCTCCCGTATCTTTTTCTCCACAGTTTTGATATCAACGTAGGGGAAAAGCCCCGCGGCTTTTTTCAGGGGCTCAATTCCCAGAACGATATTTTCCGCAATGGTATAGTTGGAAATTAATTTGAAGTGCTGATGCACCATGCCGATGTTGAGGGCAGCTGCGGCGTTTGAAGATGACAGTATTACTTTTTCTCCCCGGACAAAGATTTCACCCTCGTCCGGTTCGTACATCCCAAAGAGCATGCTCATGAGCGTGGACTTGCCCGCGCCGTTTTCCCCGAGGAAGGCGAAGATCTCTCCCCGCCTTATCCCGATGGAAATATCATCGTTGGCAATAATACCGGGGAAACGTTTGGTAATGTTCCTCATCTCCACGATATAGTCGCCATCGCTCACAGCTTTGCTCCTTCTTAAACAGTGCGATTATAAGCCGGGGAAATTCTCCGGGGTGTGGCCGTTAAAGTTCGCGGCGGGGACAATGGTTCCCGCCTTGAGGAGGCCGTAGGCTTCCTGTAACTTGCTCAAGGTGTTGGCGGAAAGTTTGTGCCGGCCATTAGTTGAAACATAGCCCGTGGAATCCGTGGAGGCGCCGAGGATCTCGTTCTTTCCCTTAAAGGTTCCGTCCTTGATGGCCTGGAGCTGCCGGGTAACATTGCTGTGCATCACCTTGAGGCCCGAGGTGATCACGATGCTTTCCGATCCCTTGAAGCCGTCATCGTACTGGTCAACATCGACCCCGATGAGCTTTACCCCGTTGGCTTCCTTGGCGGCGGTGAATACCCCGTTGCCGGAAGAGCCGGCGGCAGGGAAGAGCACGTCCACGCCCTGATCGATCAGGGCGGAGCCGATTACCTTGCCGGTGGCCTCATCGGCAAAGCCGCCGATGTAATTGCCCCCGACGGCCTTCCCGGTAACATCGGTGCCGGAATAGGAGGGCAGGGCCACACACTGAACATTGACGCCGTAATGTTTGTTGGCATAATTCACCCCGGACATAAACCCGAACTGGTAGTTTACGTTTGATGGAAAGGCGATGCCGTTCACCACAGCCACCTTGCCCGTCTTTGTTTCCAGCGCCGCGGCGATACCGGCAAAGAAGCCGCTCTCTTCCTCGTGGAACTGCATGGAATACACATTGGCAAGTTCGGTCTCTTTTCCCGCCGCGTCCGTGGGGGCGGTGTCCACCAGGATAACCTTGCGGTCAGGGTTATCCAGCAGGAGCTGGCCCACCGGGGCAAACTGGAAACCGGGGAGCACCAAGACATCGTAGTCGGCGATCACGTCCGCCACCGCGTCAAGCACCTTGCTGATATCCGGTTCCTTTACCGGGGTTACCGTGGCTTCGGGGTTGCTTTTGATAAAGTCCAGAATGCCGTTATAGCAGTCCTGCCCAAAGGAACCGTCATCCACCCCGGAGGTGGTCACGATACCAATCTTAAGCCCTCCGGCCTTCTGCGCCGAATCCTTGTTCCCGCCCGCAAAGGCGAAAACAGCCGTCACCACCGCCAAAAAAATCACCATGATTTTTTTCATTCTCTTCCTCCTTAAAAGGTATGTTCTATAAGATTAGACTTGTTCGGCAAACGGTTAGTTATCGAACAACTCTATTTTTCCAATGATTTCCGTCAAAAGGCGGATGAACTTTTCCCCCGCCCTGTTTGCCGCCTCGATCACCTCTTCCCCGCTGATAGGCCGGTCCAGAATCCCCGCGGCAAGGTTGGTGACGCAGGAAATGGCCAGCAGATTGAGGCCGCTATGGCGGGCAACAATGGCCTCCGGCACGGTGGACATCCCCACCGCAGAGGCGCCGAAGGACTGAAAGAGCCGTATCTCCGCCGGGGTCTCAAAACTGGGACCCGAATAGCCCAGGTACACCCCTTCCCGCAGGGGAATCCCCAGCTCCGTGGCTGTTTTCCGGGCAAGGGCGGCCAGCGCCGGGGTATAGGCCGTGGTCATATCCTGAAACCGCGGGCCGAAATCATCCTCGTTGGGGCCAATCAGGGGGTTCATCCCCATAAAATTGATGTGATCGGTGATAAGCATGAGGTCGCCCGGGGAAAAATCCCGTTTCAGCCCCCCGCAGGCATTGGTCAGCAGCAGGGTCTTGATGCCCAGCTTTGCCATCACCCGCACGGGGTAGGTGATCTGGGGCATGGTATAGCCCTCGTAGTAGTGGAAGCGGCCCTGCATGCAGAGCACGGTCTTCCCCTTAAGGCCCCCGATAATGAGCCGCCCCTTGTGACCCGGCGCGGTGCTTTTCAGGAAGTGGGGCAGTTCCCCGTAAGGAATGATGCAGGGGTCCTCCAGCCGGTCCCCCAGCGCCCCGAGCCCGGACCCCAGCACCAGGCCGATTTCCGGCGCAAGGCCGGTCTTAAGCCGGATATAACGGATCGTCTCATCGGTCCTTTTCAGCAGATCCCCTGGCATCCCCGGTACGCCCCTTTAAAAACGCAAGCTTAGTTTGTTATACACGGAAAAGGGGGAAAATTCAAGCCGAAAGTTGCATTTCCAGATGAGGCGGTTCCATAAAATAGAAATTAATTAACCACGAAAAACACGAAATTTTGCTTTGATACCCTCACCATTCCCTCGGCTTAAACCCGGCGGGACATTCGGCAAGCGCTACGTTTTCCCCGGTCAGTTCCAACACAAAAAAACCGGCATGTTGGGCGTAGGCCTGTACATCCGGGTCAACCGATCCACCGGCCATTGCCCCAAGCAGTTTTCTACCAACACACTGGGCGGGCGGATATTTCCGTATCAGTTCCATCCGCTTAAGGTGATGGTCAACATCGTCCGTTTTGTCCAGGTGGGCCTTGACCTCCACCGCCATGGCGTACTCGCCGTTTGCAAGGAGAATATCTATGTCGGTAAGAACGCGGCTGGTATGCCCCTCATACAACGGCATACGCTGGTATGCCTGCTTCAGGTTATAGGGATAGGCGTCAAACTTTTCCCATAACCGGGCGGCAATAAGGTTTTCCACCAGTTCCCCCAGGGTATTGTTTAATCCGCCCATATTCGCCGTTACCCGGTCAACGAGTTTTTTCGTCTCCTGGAAGCCCCGATCCGTCTCCTTCATTTGCCGGGCCGTCTCCTGAACTATCCGGTCCGTCTCCATCAGCTGCTCCCTGTTTTCCATCAGCGCGGCCCAGACCTTCTCAAAGGTCAGCCCTTTCTCATATTCTGCTGTTTGTTGTATCGCCATGAGGTAATTATAGCATGGGAAGAGGGAAAGGGGAATTCCAATTTTAAGGCCGGAAGAATTTTAACCACGAACCACACGAAAAACACGAAATTTTGCTTTGAAATCTTTTTTCGTGGTTTTCGTGTTCGAACCGAAGGTTCGCTTCGTGGTTATTTCTTCTTTCCCCTCACCATTCCCTCGGCTTAAACCCGGCGGGACATTCGGCAAGCGCTACGTTTTCCCCGGTCAGTTTCAACACAAAAAAACCGGCATGTTGGGCGTAGGCCTGTATATCCGGGTCAACCGAGCCGCCGGCCATTGCCCCTAGCAGTTTTCTGCCGATGCACTGGGCGGGCGGATATTTCCGTATCAGTTCCATCCGCTTAAGGTGATGGTCAACATCGTCCTTTCTATCCAGGTGGGCCTTGACCTCCACCGCCATGGCATATTCGCCGTTTGCAAGGAGAATATCTATATCGGTAAGAACGCGGCTGGTATGCCCCTCATACAACGGCATACGCTGGTATGCCTGCTTCAGGTTATAGGGATAGGCGTCAAACTTTTCCCATAACCGGGCCGCAATAAGGTTTTCCACCAGTTCCCCCAGGGTATTGTTCAATCCGCCCATATTCGCCGTT
>BOBW01000042.1 GCA_026002595.1 Spirochaetia bacterium
ATTATCCCCTTGAGTTACACAACCATCCAATTCTAAACATTCGGCCCAATAGCCGTTTTTTTCTTCATGCATTTTAAAGTGATAATTCATTATTTCCCCCCTGCTTCCTTTAGCCTTTTCAATAGTTTTTGCTCCAGGCCTTTCTTTAATTCCTTATGCATAGGTATGGTTTCACGTAAACCAGCTTTACCCACTTTTACGTGTGAACCTACTTGAGAAAGTTCAGCCCACCCAGCCTTTTTGTATCGATGAAGCATTTCTTTACCACTTAAAGGCATATTTACATATTACCAAATATATTTGGCTTTGTCAATGGTTTTTTATAATTTTAGTTGCAATTTCGTAAAAAAATGTTATTATAATACTGTATATAGCATATATTTTACAGCCTATACCCTATATGTAGTGTGGTTTTGGGATTTTCGGCAAAATGGATTTCGCATAGCGTATGTTATGTGCAGTTTGTCCGTACTCCATTGTTTTATATTTACCTATCAGCATAACTCATATGTAAATCATCTGGCCACCAAATGTGCATTCTTCTTAATTCTTCTATTTTAGCTTCATCACCTACATTTAATTTTGCCCAGCATTTTTCAATAATTCAATCATCTCATTTCGCGGCTCATCATAAGTATCCCTAATATTTGCGGCAAAAAGTGGTGAAAAACCTTTTTTATCTTGTATGTTTACATCGGCTCCATTTTCAATAAGCAATTTAATTTGTTCTATATTAACACAATAGATTGCATAAAACAATGCAGTCTGTCCTGTATTATCTTGAATATTTACGTTTGCACCGTTTCTTATTAACAATGATGTTATATCATTACCTTCCCTTAAAAATGGCTGGAGCATTAACGCCGTTCTTCCATAAATATCATGTGCATTTACATCGGATCCATAATTTATCAATAAGTCTGACACAGATAGTTTTGTTGATAACATTAACGGGATTATACCTCCATCAACATACCAACCACTTACTGTTCTACCAGGTAATAAAAAAGTTCTTTCTGATTCTGCTTTAGTATTTGGATTAAATCCGGTGTCGAGTATTGACTTAATGTTTTCAAGCAAAGGCTCATAGTATGTTAAATCATAGACTACAAAATTATATCTCGCTATTGCTTCATGTAATACCGAATAATTTCCACCGTCAGAAAATAAAAATCTCCGCCGCAGAGCGGCGGAGTATTTGAGGATTTTCATTTGAAAATCAGTCAAACAACGAAGGCTCTTCTTTCTCTCTTTTCCGGTATAGTTGTTTGTAGTGTTCTTCTGTCCCCTGCGATTTTACGTAATTTGTTATTACTGTTTCATCCCCATGCTTTCCCACCGTACTCACATAATAGCCATCTGTCCAAAATTCCCCTCCCCATAACTTCTCCTTTACTTCTGGATGCTTCTTAAATATTTCTTTCGCCGTTTTACTTTTTATCGTCGTCACTATTTTCGTTGGGCTATATTTCGGCACCGATTGTACCAGAAAATGCACATGGTTACCCTCATTGTTGCCGACGGCATGATCCGGGGCATCACCGACCGCTTCCTTGAACTGGGGACCGGGCATCTGCGGGTATATAACTTTCTCAATCCCGCCGAACCGGACGAAGATATCGATGAAATTAGGGATCTCTATGGCATACGGGGAATCTGGAGCGAGCAGCAGGGTACCGGTGTGGTGGTGGGGAAGCAGGGAAAGACAGGCGCCACCATCAGGGGAATCGATCCCTCTTTCTGGGAAGATGCGGGCAGCGCCCAATATCTGGAAACCCTTGCGGGGGAGAGCCATCCCGCTACGGATTGTGACGTGGTTCTCGGGCAGGATTTGGCGGAGAACATCGGTGCCGAAGTGGGGGACCTGATACGGATCATGACCCTCCGCACGACTGCCGATGGGCGGAATATTCCCCGGATAACCCCATTTACGGTCCGGGGCATCGTCTCATCGGGCTACCGGGAACTGGACGCCCTCTGGTGTATCACCACTTGGGAAGGGGGAACGCGGGTGCTGCCCCCGGAACTTTCTTCTTCGTACCTTACCCTGAAAATTGATGACCCCTTTAATGACGCGGAGGAAATGGCCTACGCCATAAGCGCCGCCCTGGGGCCGGGCTACGGCGTCTATACCTGGAAGGAACTCCAGCGCTCCCAATACGCTTCCTACGAATCCACCCGGCAGCTCCTGCTTTTTATCATGGCATTGATTGTGATCATCGCCGCAGTAAATGTGTCATCCGCCACATCCATGCTGGTGATTGAGCGGCAGCGGGACATCGCGGTGCTGAAGGCCGCAGGGGCAAGCCCCCGTGACACGGGGGGCATTTTTCTCTGGGGAAGTTTCCTCACGGGCCTTAGCGGCGCCGTTGTTGGTACTGCCCTGGGGCTTCTTATCGGGGTAAATATCAATCCCCTTATTCGGAGCCTTGAAAATTTTTTGAGTTTTTTCTCGTCCCTCTTTCATCAGGACGAAGTGAAAATCCTTGACCCCGGTTATTACCTTGAAACCATACCCATCATCATTGATTGGTCCACGGTTTTTCTGATTGTCCTCTTTACGGTGCTCTGTTCGATCATCGCGTCATGGATTCCCGCGCACCGGGCAGGGAAGCTCAAGCCGCTTGATCTGCTCAGGAAGTATTAAGGCCCCGAGCCAAATCTAACGGCGGATCAGGTACAGAACGTCCCCAAACACCGCAAAGATCATGAGGCCGAAGATAAGGACCACACCCACCATCTGGAATGCGTTGATCGCCCGGGGATTCAGGGGCTTGCGGAAGATCCATTCAATAAGGAAGAGGAGGATCATACCGCCGTCAAGAATAGGGAGGGGGAGGAGGTTCATTATGCACAGTGATATGGAAATGAGGGAGAGGAAATACGCCATTGAGCGGATCCCCGTGACAAAGCTCTGTCCAAATCCGCTTGCGGCAATGTCCCCCGCCATATAGGTAATGCGCACCGGGCCGGAAACCGCCTGGGTCAGATCAATGCCCCTGAAAAGCAGGGCAAGGCTTCGCACCGACATTACGAATGTTTTCCAGGTTTCCTCGGTGCCCTTAGCCAGGGCGGCAAAGGGGTTAAGGGCCGGATTTTGGTACTCCATCATCCCGTAGCCGATTCCCACATCGGCCTCACCGTTTTCAGTGTAGATGGGGATAAGGAGCGTTTGTGCGACACTGCCGTTCCGCTCATACTCAACGGTAAGTTCGCGGGGGCTCTCTTCCAGTATTTTCATCATCCCCACCGAATGAGGGATTTCTTCGCCGTTTACCCTGATGATCCGGTCCCCCTCTGCGAGCCCCGCGGCAACGGCAGGGCCTGATACGGTACTTATCACCGGATCGGTCCAGAAATAAACGCCGATTTTGCCCGCCCCGGTGCTCTTGTCGAGGCTGGGCCGCACTTCAAGGTCCAGCAGGGAACCGTCCCGTTCAACCGAAAGGGCCAGGTTTTTTTCCGGGTTTGTGGCGATGTTTTCCGATATATCGCGGTAATAGGGGGTCTTTTTTCCGTTAATACCGATGATCCGGTCCCCGGTTTTCAGACCTGCCTCGTCCGCCGGGTACTGCTCGTCCCCGGCAATTTCCGAGGCCAGGATGATCCGGTTATCCAGGTCTTTTACCTCAAAGCCCGTACCCCAGTAGATCGAAAGCACCAGCACCGCAAAGATCAGGTTAAAGAAGGGGCCGGCAAAGGCCATGATGATGCGGCGGAAGGGGCTTACCCCGAAATAGGTGCCTGGCACCGGGTCAACGGCGTTTTTACGGTTCTCCCAGGCTTCCTGGAATTCGTTTTCCCCCCGCATCTTGCAGTATCCCCCCAGGGGAAACATGCCCAGCCGGTATTCCACGGCCCCCACTTTCTTTTTGAGGATGGGCTTGCCCCAGCCGATGGAAAAGGCCTCCACCTCAATACCCACGAGGCGAGCCGCAAGAAAATGCCCCAGCTCATGGACAAACACCACCACACCCAGGCCGATAAGGCCCAATATTATTTTCACTATAAACATCATTTACCTCTGTTGTTTTCGATAAATTCTTTTGCCAAATCCCGGGCCATCCTGTCGGCCTCCAAAATTGATCCCATATCTAAAGTATCGGTATTCCAGCGCTTACTCAACACATATTCAACAATCCGGGGGATATCAAGGAAGCCCGCCTTTTCCGCAAAAAAGGCCTCCACCGCCGCCTCGTTTGCCCCGTTATACACGCAGGGGTAAAGCCCGCCGAGCCGGGCCGCTTCGTATGCCAGGGGGAGCATGGGGAATTTTTCCTCATCGGGCTTTTCAAATTCCAGGGTGAGGGCGTCAAAGTTCAGTACCCCGAAGGGTGAGGGCGCTGTTTCCGGCCAAAAGAGGGCCTCATGGATGGGAAGCCGCATGTCGGGCCGGGAAAGCTGGGCGTATACTGCGCCGTCCTTCATCCGCACCATGGAATGGACCACGCTTTGAGGATGAACCACTACCTTGATTTTCTCCGGGGGCATGTCGAAGAGCCGCACCGCCTCGATCACCTCAAGGCCTTTGTTGGCCATGGACGCTGAATCGATGGTGATCTTGGGCCCCATCTTCCAGGTGGGGTGGGCCAGGGCGTCCTTTGCGGTGACGGCCCCAAGTTCCTTAAGAGATAATTTGCGGAAGGGCCCCCCGGAGGCGGTTAAAAGAATTTCCTCCGCGTTGTCCCTGCCGTGGGCCTTGAGCAGGTTGAAGATCGCCGAATGTTCCGAGTCCACCGGCAGTATCCTCACCTTTTTTTCCACCGCCATACTGAAAATAAGGGGCCCGGCCATGACGATGGTTTCCTTGTTCGCCAGGGCCAGGTCGGACCCTGCCCTGATTGCCGCTACGGAAGGCTCCAGCCCCGCCGCTCCGGCAATGCCGTTGACGGTGATGTCAGGTTTTGCTTCGGCAATAGCCTCGATAAGCCCGCCTTTTTTCGCAAGAACCAGGATGGCATCGGGGAATTCTTCCCCCAGACGGAGCAGGCCCTCTTGGTCGGTATAACTTGAGAGGAGGACCACCTCAAAATCATCCCTGCCCGCAAGGGTATTTTGGCGGAGCACGTCCAGGGTGCTTTTCCCGATGGAACCGGTGGCCCCAAGAACGGCGATGCGGCGCCGGGGGAATGGGTTACTTTTTTTCATGTATGAAGGGCCCTGGGTTTAGCCAAAGAGAATATGGTACGCCACATAGAATACCGGGGCGGCCAGGGCAACCGAATCAATGGAATCCAGAACCCCGCCCCTGCCGGGGATGATGGACCCTGAATCTTTTATGCCGGAGCTCCGCTTTAAGGCCGATTCCGCAAGGTCCCCCAGAGAACCCGCAGCCCCGGTGAGGAAGCCGAGCACAGCCCCTGCGAGCGCCGGATGCAGACCGGAGGAGACAAAGGCATCCGGGATGAACTGCGCCCCGACTATACCCGCAAGGACAGCGGCAATAAGCCCCCCGATAAAACCGGCGATGCTCTTGTTGGGGCTTACGGCGATGATCCCACGGTTGTTCTTGCCAAAGAGCATACCCGCCAGCCAGGCGAGGGAATCATTGGCAAAAACCATGAGGAGAAAGATAAGGATCACCATATCGGGGCGGGGCAGCAGGGTCATTCTGATGATCCACACCAAAAAAAGCCCCGGATACATCATCACCGAAAAGCCCGCAACAGTCCTGATGGTGTAATCCCGGAGCTTTTCTTCGGAGGCAAAAATCCGGAATACCAGGAGCCAGGATGCCCCGATGATAAAGGCCGCCGACATCATCTGACCGCTGAGATCAAAACTGACCACCACAGTCATGGCTGCGGGAGCGATAAGCCCCATAACCGCCGCTTCCGCGGTGGAAAGGACTAGCCCCTTTTTTTTGAGGATATTGGCAAATTCAACCGCCCCAAGGCTGCTGAATACAATAACGAAAAGATTGATTGCCAGATGCTTGAAATAGGGGAGGAGTACAATAAGGGCCATCAGGGGGATACCGATAAAAAAGAGAAGGAGCCGCTGTACAACTTTTTTCATAGAATCACACCCCGGCTATGCCGCCGGCAAGGCCGCCGTACCTGCGGTCCCGGCTTTGATAATCCTGCACCGCGAGGGCAAGGTCCTCCCCGGTCCAGTCGGGCCAGAATTTATCTGAGATAAAATACTCCGCATAGGCCCCCTCCCAAAGCAGAAAATTACTGGTCCTGAATTCCCCTGCGGTTCTGATGATCAAATCCGGGTCGGGCACATCAGGATTATCCAGAAACTGCCGGATGCGGTCTTCAGTAAAAACCGGCTTCGGTCCGGTCCCGGCACTCGTCGCTAATGCGCGATTCACCGCACGCACAATCTCGTCCCTGCCGCCGTAGTTCAGGGCCAGGATCACCTGCATCCCCTCAAAATCACGGGTGTCATCACAGGCTGCCTTTAGCTCGGCGGCGATGTCCGGTGGAAGCCCCGCAACATCCCCGGTGTGGCGGATTCTGATCCGGTTTTCCCGATAAAAATTCAGTTCCCCCCTAAGGTACTGCTTTACCAGCCCCATGATAAACCCCACTTCCTCTGCGGCTCGTTTCCAGTTTTCCGTGGAGAAAGTATACAGGGTTAAATAAGAAATGCCCATATCGCTGGCGGCCTTGACGACCTTTTTCGCTGCCGTAAGCCCCTCAAGGTGCCCCGCGGTACGGACCTGGCCGCGGCTTTTTGCCCAACGGCCGTTTCCGTCCATGATGATCCCGACGTGGGCAGGGAGGGCGCTTTTCGTCAAATTCACCTCTTCTTAGCAAAATAACGTATGGAAAATTGAATGTTTTTTATAAAAAATATTCAATTCTCCCAAGACCAAATTGCGTAGCAATTTGGTCAAATCTCCATGATTTCTTTTTCTTTTTCGTCCAGAACCTGATTCACCTTGCTGATATAACTGTCCGTAAGCTTCTGGAGTTCATCGGAGGCCTTGGTTTCATCATCCTCCGTAATGGAGGCGTCTTTTAAGAGCTTTTTGAGCTCATCGTTGCCGTCCCGGCGTATGTTCCGCACGCTTACCCGTGACTGCTCGGCCTGGTTCTTGGCGAGCTTTACCAGCTCTTTCCGGCGTTCCTCCGTTAAAGGCGGAATGCTGATGCGGATGACCTTGCCGTCGTTGGAGGGGTTCAGGGACAGTTCCGACGAGCGGATAGCCTTCTCGATTTCCCCGATAAGGGCCTTGTCCCAGGGCTGGATGACGATGAGCCGGGCTTCAGGTATGGAGATATTGGCCACCTGGTTCAGGGGGGACTTGTCCCCGTAGTAATCGACCTTGATCTTGTCGAACAGGGACGCCGAAGCCCGGCCAGTCCGCAGTGAGGCGAACCCGTCCTTAAGGCTTGCGACGGTCTTTTTCATCCGTTCTTCGGATGCTGAGGTAACGCTGTGCATGGCCTACTGTCCGACTTTAAAGTAAACGTAATCGTTTACGCTGATTTTGGCCCCGTTTTGCTTGCCGAAGTCCTCCAGCGCCTTGGCAACGGTGAACTTTTCATCCTTTACATAGCCCTGTTCCAGAAGGCAGATATCGGAAAGGTACTTGTTGACCTTGCCCTTAAGGATATTGTCGATCACATTGGCGGGCTTGCCCTTAAGCTTTTCGTCCTGCTCCATCTGCTTGCGGAAGATATCCTCCTGCTCTTTGAGGAAGGCGGGATCAACCTTGCTCCGGTCCAGGGCCGCCGGGTTAAAAGCCGCCACATGGAGGGCCAGGGTAAAGGCAAATTCCTTTACATCTTCCTTCTGGAAGATCTCAGGCTTGTCGGAGTCGAGTTTTACCACCACCCCGATATTGCCGTCCCCGTGGGTGTAGGAGGTAAGGTATTCGTTGGTACCGGCCTTGACGACCCTTACCCGCTTAAGGCTCATGTTTTCCCGGATCTTGGCGGCAAGATCGCTTACCAGGCCGGAGAGTTCCTCGTTCACATCAGTATAACCCTTTGCCAGCACCCGGTCGGCAATGACGCCCCCCAGGGCGATAAAATCGGGGTTCCGGGCCACAAAGTCGGTTTCAGAGGCAATTTCCACCAGAACCGCCAAGGAACCTGCGGTTCCATTATTGGCAACTTTTACAAAAACTTTGCCCTCGTTGGTGGCCCGGTCCGCCCGTTTTTCCACCGCCGCAAGGCCCTTTTCCTTTAAGAGTTTTTCCGCCGCCGCAAAATCGCCGTTGGTGGACTCCAGGGCCTTCTTGCACTCCATCGGCCCCGCCCCGGTCTTTTCCCGGAGATTCTTTACATCCGCTGCACTGATAGCCATATATGTAGACTCCTTCAAATTATCGTTGTTATGGAGTTTAACCAAAGGTTAAACTCCCAAGAGAAAAACCGCAGGTTTTTCTCACTCCTCTCCTAAAATCTTTTCAACATCCACGGGCAATACGTCTTCCTCATCAACGGGCGCTTCTTCAACCACAGCCACCGCCGGGGCGGGGGTGTCGGTAGCGGCAAAGGATTCAATATCGATTTCCTGATCCTCTTCCTTGATAGACACATCGGTCATGATCTCTTCCATGGTTTCGTCTTCGTCGCCCAGGGTTTCGATGATCTTGAGGCCAACTTCGTTGTCCGCTTCCACCACCGCATTGGCGATGATCTGGGTAAAGAGGGTGATCGCCCGGATGGCGTCGTCGTTGCCGGGGATGGGGAAGTCGATGCCGTCGGGGTTACAGTTGGTATCTACCACCGCCACGATGGGAATCCCCATGCGCCGGGCTTCGGTTACCGCGATGGCTTCCTTACGGGTATCAATGATAAAGATGATCCCCGGAAGCTCCTTCATTTCTTTGATGCCCCCCAGGTTTTTC
This sequence comes from Spirochaetia bacterium, assembly GCA_026002595.1. Lineage (GTDB taxonomy): Bacteria > Spirochaetota > Spirochaetia > Treponematales > Breznakiellaceae > BNUT01. The sequence goes on from BOBW01000042.1 coordinate 8,813, forward strand.
TGGAGTTTTGTCCGTTCCTTGCCGAGCCCTGAGATTTCTTTCTTGGTGAGATTTTCAAAGGTCCCGTCAACTTCCATCTTTTCCAGTTTCTTGAGACGAAGCAGGGACTTCTTAATAGTAGAAAAGTTGGTAAGCATACCGCCGAGCCAGCGGTTGTTTACATAGTACATGCCGCAACGCTCGGCCTCTTTCTGGATTGCCTGCTGGGCCTGTTTTTTGGTCCCCACAAAGAGAACCGTCTTGCCCCCGGCCACGGTCTTGCGGACCACGTCATAGGCGTCTTTGATAGCCTGAATGGTCTTTTGAAGATCGATGATGTGAATCCCGTTCCGCTCGGCGAAGATGTACTTCTTCATCCGCGGGTCCCAGCGCTTTACCTGATGGCCGAAATGCACACCCGATTCAAGCAGACTTTTCATGGTAACTACTGCCAAAATTTCCTCCCGGTTGCTATAATAGCAACACCATCCCTATATCTCATTATTCGCTACGGAATAATGGAAATTGGGTAAAAAGCCTTCGGCTTTTTACCTTGGGAGTTTTGGCATAGCCAAAACTCCACTATATATTTGAACGATTATTCCCCGTACGGGTAACCGTTCTCTTTGAGCATGTCATAAAATTCGTGCATTGGCAAGCCCACAATGGAGCTGTAGGAACCCCGGATGCCGGATACGAAACAGCCTGCCAGCCCCTGTATCTTGTAGGACCCGGCGACCCCCTGCCATTCCCCGGTATTGAGGTACCATTCAATCTGCTGGTGCGAAAGGGGGGCAAAGGATACGGCGCTGACCACGGACCGGCAGTCAATGGTTTCGGTCTTCCCGCTGAAGAGGGCCACCCCGGTAACCACCTGATGATCCCGTCCCTGGAGCATTTGGAGCATCCTTTGGGCATCGTCCCGGTCTTTGGGCTTGCCGTATACGTCCCCGTCTACCGAGGTAACCGTATCCGCCCCGCAGATCCAGGGGGGATTCCGTCCCTTCAGCAGTTCAATGATCTTTTTTACCTTACGGATCGACAGCTCTTCCGCCAGTTTTTGGGGATCCCTAATGTCCCCGGCGCTCTCATCGACGAGGGGAGGCATGATTTTGAAGGGCAGGCCCAGAAGGCGGAAATATTCCTGCCTCCGTAAAGACCCTGATGCTAAAATAATAGGTTCCATAAACACTGCCGTCCACAATATACACTAAAATATCTGATTTGGCAAGAAATTGACAGAAATTGTTATACAAAAGAGGCCGTTGACAATACCTCGCAATTCAATTAATGTTAACTAAACGCGAGATTAGCTCATTTGGATAGAGCGACAGCCTCCGGAGCTGTAGGTGGCACGTTCGAATCGTGTATCTCGCAAAGTGTTAATTTTTCCCAAGGAAAATCTCCATGAAGTCCCCTGCACGTTTTTCTGAAAGCGCCATCGCACAGCTCAAGGCGGAAATCAAGGATGCCGGGGGCAACGAGGTGATGGCCCTGGGTTTCCTCAACGATGAAGGGCTGGTTCACCGGATACGGGTCTCCGCCCGCGGGAACGAGGATTCGGTGCTGGCCCTCATTGCGGGGGGTAAGGATGACCCCTCTATCCCCGATGTGTTCATCCACAATCACCCTTCAGGCTATCTGAGCCCCAGCGAAAACGATATCGCTATTGCGGGCCGGGCCGCCGAGGGGGGCGTCGGGGCCTTCATCGTGGATAACGATGTGGAAGAGGTCTACGTTGTCGCCGAGCCCATCAAACGGCGGAGTATAAAAAAGCTTGATCCTGACCGCATTACCGCGGCCCTGGAAGCGGGCGGGGCCATTGCAAAACGGCTTCCCGCATGGGAACCCCGGCAGAGCCAGCTCGACATGATGCGGCTGGTCATCCGGGCCTTTAACGATGACGCCATCGCCGCGGCCGAAGCGGGCACCGGGGTGGGGAAGTCCTTTGCCTATTTGCTCCCCGCCATCCACTATGCCCTGGAAAACGAAGAACGGATCGTGATCTCCACCGCCACCATTACCTTACAGCAGCAGCTTTTCGATAAGGACATCCCCCTGGTGGCGGGGGCTTTAAACAAAAAGATCAAGGCGATGCTGATGAAGGGCCGGGGGAATTACCTCTGCCGCCGCCGCCTGGAGGATGCCATCCGGGAGCCCAGCCTGGACGAGGCTGAAAACGACGAAATTTACCGGATTGTTTCCTGGACGGAGACCACCAAAACCGGGAGCCGCTCGGACTTAGCCTTTGTGCCCCTGGAAGCGGTCTGGTCCCGGGTCTGTTCCGAGGCGGACATGTGCATGGGCATGCGTTGCCCTGAGCGGGAACGCTGCTTTGTGCTGGCCCTCCGCAAGGAGGCCGCCGATGCCCGTATTCTCGTGGTGAACCACCATCTGCTTTTTGCGGACCTTGCCGCCCGGCAGGAAGGGGCGGGTTACGATAACACCGTGGTACTGCCCCCCTATACCCGTGTGGTGATCGACGAAGCCCACACCATAGAGGGGGCGGCCACTTCATTCTTTTCAAAGGAATTCAGCCGCCTGGGTATTTACCGCCAGTTGGGACGGCTCTATCGCCGACGCCGGGCCGCCCGGAACGGGCTCCTTATCAGGCTCACCGGTATTGCCCGCATGGAAGATAAACTTGACGAGGGTGTGGCGGCCATCGACAAGATTCGGGAAACAGCGGACGACCTTGACGCCGCCGCACAGGAACTCTGCGGCGGGGAAGGGGTGTTCCGGCTTATTCCCGCGCGGAATGACATTGCCGGGGTACTGTTTCCCCTTTTTATCGCTTTGCGGAAGAAGATCACCGCCCTGGGGGAGATTATCCGGGACATGCTGGAAAATGTCGGCGAGGATGACGAGGATAACCCGGCGGTATGGGAAATAAAGACGATCCAGCGGCGGCTTGAAACTATCGGGAGCGTCTGCTCGTCATTTATCGAATACAAGGAACGGCCGACCGAGGTGATGTGGCTGGAGCGGCATCAGTCTAACGGCGATCCCTGGACTGTCTTTACGGTAACCCCGGTTGATGTGGCCCCCGGCCTCAAGGAAAGTCTTTTCGAACCCAACAAGACTGTAATCTGCTGTTCCGCAACCTTAACCGTGGCGGACGGGGCCAATCCAAAGGGCGGGTTTAACTACTGGGCAGGCCAGTGCGGCCTCAATCTTATTAAGGAACGAAAGGTCCTGACCGGCCGTTTCCTTTCGCCCTTCCCCTATGCCTCATCGGTGCTGCTGGCGGTCCCCGCGGATGCACCCCTGCCGGAGGATCCCGGCTATCAAAGTTTTGTGGACCGGGCCGCGGCACAGCTTGCGGCAACCGCCGGGGGATCGGCGCTGATCCTCTTCACTTCATACCAGAGCCTGCGGAGCGCCTACAACGCGGCGGCCCCGGAGCTGCAAAAGCAGGGCATCCGCTGCCTGAAACAGGGGGATGATGATCGCAGCCGGCTTCTATCAGACTTCCTGAACGATGAAACCTCGGTGCTTTTTGCCACCGATTCTTTCTGGGAGGGGGTGGACGCGCCGGGGGACACCCTCCGTCTGGTCATTTTATGCCGGCTGCCCTTCCGCACCCCCAATGACCCGGTCTTTGAGGCCCGCCGGGAAGCCTTGGAAAAGCAGGGCCGCAATCCCTTTATGGAACTCTCCCTCCCGGAATCGGTGATGAAGTTCAAGCAGGGCTTCGGCAGGCTCATGCGCCGCTCAAGCGATCACGGGGTGGTGGCGGTGCTGGACGGCAGGATACTCCGCAAACGCTACGGGGAATTTTTTATCAAGTCCCTGCCGGAGACACAAACCTGCTTTGGCGAATTTGACAGCGTACTCCGGGAAGCGGAGCGTTTTCTGTTTACCCGTTAATAGAGCAGGGCTGCAATTTCCATCTGATTCCAGCGGGCGGCGATGTCCGCCGGGCTTTCGGCGGTGGTGTTTCGGATGGTCCGGTCAGCCCCCAGTCCCAGCAGCTGGATAACGGTTTGGGTGCTGCCCAGTCTTGCCGCATAGTGGAGGACGGTGTTTCCCGAAGAATCACGGGCATTTATCGCCTTTCCGGAGAAAACCGCCTGTATTGCGGCCTGTCCTTTAGTCAGGGTTATTTCACCGGGGGTTTTCCGGTCCCCCGCGGCGGAAAAGGGGTCGGAACCGGCGTCGGCCAGGAGTTTTGCCAATTCCCATTCTCCTTGATCCACCGCAAGCCGCAGGGGACTGCGGCCCGCCGAATCAACCGCGGAAAGCCGTGCGCCCTGATCCACGATGATTTTAACCGTATTAAGGGGCGCTTTTTCCTGGATGGCCATGTGCAAAGGTGTAGCGCCGTCATCATCGGCGGCGTTGATCCGGTCCTTGGTAAGCAGGATGGCAACCATCCGGGGCGACAGGGACAGGGCGATCTGGAAAGGAGTACGGCCCTGGGCGTTTTTCGCATGGATAGCCCCGCCCCAGCCAAGGAGCATGTTGACCAGATCGCTCCGATCCATGCTTACGGCGACATGCAGGGGGGTATCTCCCCTGTTGTTTCGTACCGTGGGTTCCGCGCCCAGATCCGCCAGCCGTTCAACCGTACCGGAATATCCCGCCATTACCGCTTCCATAAAGGGAGTGTTGCCTTCGTTGTCACGGGCTTCAATATCGGCTCCCGCCCGGATAATGAGGGGCTCAATATCAACAATTCCCAGACGGACCGCGTCATGGAGGGGGGTCTTGCCGTTAAGGGCGTGGGCATTAATATCGATCCCCGCATCAATGAGGATGACGGCGGCGTTCCGCACATTCCACCGTACCGCCGCATGGAGGGCGGAATTCCCCAGGGTATCCCGGCTGTTCAGGGAGACGCCCGAGATAATCAGTGCCCTGATGGCGGGATTCGCGTTGTATTTAACCGCCACAAAGAGGGGCGTTTCTCCGGCGGCATTGACCGCCTCGGTATTTGCCTTCTGTTCAATGAGGAAGGGGATATGGCCGGACAGGTTCCATTGGGCCGCGTAATGGAGGACCGTGTTTCCCAAGCCGTCCTGGACCGTCAAAGTGGAGGGGGTGAACATCCATTCCCGTATTCCCCCGGCCGCATAAAAGGCCAGGTAGAGGGGGCTTTCCCCCCTGGCGTTGGGGGCAAAAATATCCGCGCCCCGGCTCAGGAGCAATTCTCCGGCATCCCTGTCGTTCTGTAAGACTGCCAAATGGAGACTTGTGTCCCCTTCTTTATTGCGGGCGTTAACCGGAGCCTTTTGATCCAGGATAAGGCCGAGGGTGTTAACATCGGCATTGTTTTTGACCGCTATGTGGAGCATGGTGTTCCCTGCGCTGTCGGAGAGCTGGACCGTTTCCGCCGTAATAAGGGAAGGAAGGGCCGGGCTTTTTTCCCGGAGGGCCTTTTCAAAGGGGGTAATACCGGCATTATCCGCGGCAAAGACATCAGATTGATAGCGTATCAGCAGGGGGACAAGGGCGGTCCGATTTTCCTCTATTGCGAGGTAGAGGGGAATTTTCCCCTGGAGATTACGGATGGATGTGTCCGCCCCTCCCTCCAGAAGGGTTTGGAGGATTTCAGTATTCCGGTTCAGGGTGATGACGATATGCAGGGACGAATCCCCATGTTCATCCCTTAAATTCGGATTGGCCCCATGGGAGAGGAACAGGGCGATGGCTTCCCGGTGGGTTCCCGGCGGGATGCCGACATGGAGGACCGAATTGCCCTTGGCGTCCTGGGCGTTTACCTCCGCCCCTTGGGAAAGAAGCAGATACATGGCCTGGATGTTTCCCGAACGGGCCGCTTCGTGGAGGGGCGTTGTACCGGAGGCGTTTTTCAGGTTGACATCCGCCTTTTTCTCAATAAGGAAGCTGATAAACCCGGTATAGCCTTCACGGGCAGCAAAGTGCAGGACGGTTCCCCCGTCTGCGGTGCGGAGATTGTAGTTGGAACTGAGGACCGCCGGGGAAAAGTAGGCGAACAGGGGCTTATCCGAAAAGGCCCCCGCAAGGACAAGCCGTTCAGCCGCTTCCGCATGGCTGCGGGAATCGGGCCGGGTGAGGACCAAATCCAGGGCGGAACTGCCGTCCTTGTCACGGACGCCTATGGGCCGGTTTATTTTAAGTATCTGATCCACCGCCGCGGCGTCCCCTACAAGGGCCGCCAGGTGAAGGATGGTCCTGCCCTGGCTGTCAAGGGATTCAACAGAGTCATGGCTCAGGATCGCATCCAGGAATTCACCCTTGGCTTCAATCCCGACACGGGCAGGGGTGGTTCCGCCCTCTATCGGGGCGTGTATATTGGCCCCCGCCTCGACCAAAACCTTGGCGACATCGGCATCCAGCCATTCGGCGCTGATCCCCAGGGGGGTACGGTTGTCATAATCAAGCGCATTTACCTCTGCCCCCAGGGAAATAAAGAAACTTGCCAGGTCCGCGTTCCCGTTTTCCGCCGCGATATGCAGGGGGGTTCTGCCCCAGCTGTCTACGGCATGGACATCGTACTGGCCCAGAAACAATTCCTGGGTCTGCCCGGTATCCTCTCCTCCAAGGAAGGCCCAAATATTATCCTCATATGCAGGGGACGGCGCAGTTTCCGCCGGGGAAGTGCTGGAACACCCCAAAAAACCCAAAGACAAAGCGCCCGCGAGACACAAAAAAACCTTGAAATAAGGATATTTACACTTCATACCCTTATATCGACAGAAAAAAGGGCGATATATAGAAATTTATGCGGCCAGGAAGACTTTAGGACAGGCTCGATTGGTGAGCTCATGGACGTGTCAAAATTTTTGTGTAAATGGCAAAGTGTATTATCAGAACGGAACCCGTTCATTGCCAAATTCAATAGCGAACTGGTTGAGCGCCGGACCCCAATGCTGAATAGGCATGGTCCATTTCTCTGACGCAGCGGATGCTGTGTATCCGACGGATCGCCAAATACAATATCTTGAATATAGCATCATCATTCGGAATGTCCGAACTCACTACATATAGGACACAGCGGCCCGAAGGGGAATAGATACCCCCAGGGTGGCGGAAAACTCCGACGGTGTCAAGAAACCCAAAGACTGATGGGGCCGGTAGAAATGGTATTTATCCAGCCAGGCATGGGTAACTGCGGTTAATTCCGTGACATTCAGGGGGATGGATTTCAGTGTCCGCATTGTGGACATACGGAGTACTATAACCATACCCGTCGGCATCTGTATACGTGTAAGAAATGCGGCTATCAAGCATCAGTGATGGCCGGGACGGTGATGCATAGAAGTCATA
>BOBW01000043.1 GCA_026002595.1 Spirochaetia bacterium
GGTGTCATATTTGTCAAACCTCTTTCAGGGATTATACCGTATGGACAAAGCCCTGTCTCCATGATAACCTATACCACACATTATAGCTTTAAGGAAGTTAACCTATGAATTCATTTGCCTTTTCCCTGTTGATGGCCGCCCCCCAGGGGGCTGACGGCGCCGCGCCCGGGGCCGGTTCTTTTGTTACCAGTCTTATCCCCTTTGCCGCGATAATTGGTATCTTCTATTTCCTCATCATCCGTCCCCAGAACAAAAAGCAGAAAGAAACCCAGAGGATGCTCAGCGCCCTCAAAAAAGGCGACAAGATCGTCACCATAGGGGGCATCCACGGGACCATCCAGACCGTCAAGGAGCATTCGGTGGTGGTAAAAGTGGACGAAAATGTCAAAATGGAGTTCAGCCGCAGCGCCATTTCCACGGTAGAAAGTGTTGCCAAGGAAGAAAAGGCTGAAAAAGCCGAGAAAATCGAAGATAAGACTGAAAAGAAGGAAAGCAGGAAGGCCAAAGCCGCAGAGGATGCGGATGAGAGCGATGAGACAGGGGAAGATGCCAAAAATTAAGGCGTCTATCCAATTTGGAGTAAAGTCATGAGTAAACGGTACCGCTTTATCATCATCCTTGTGACGATGGTGATATGTTTTGTTTTCCTGTTTCCCAGCATCCGCTGGTATTTTCTGGTGCCCAAGGAGCAGCAAGCCCTGGCCCTGGAATCACGGGAACAGATTAAGACCTATGCCTCCCAGACCGCACGGGTGGATTTAGAGGAGCTCCTTGCCCTGTATTCCACCGAGGGTCCGGTGCCAGAGCGCCTGTCCTTTTTGACCGCCTCGGCAAAAAAGATCTATAAGGATGCAAAACAGAAGGCCCCCGATTCCTGGAATGCCAAAACAGTGCTGAATGCCTTTGCGTCCCGGCGGGAAGTCCTGGACGCCATTGAAACCAGGTACCGGGAAGAGATATTCGCCCTTAAGGACCTCCAGAAAAACGCGATCCAGCTTGGGCTGGACCTTTCCGGGGGCCTCAGTATCGTGCTGCAGGCCGATATGGACGCCCTTCAGGAGCGGACCCGGCAGTTGTATAACCGGGATTTGACCGAGGCCGACCGTGAAGACGCGGTAACCCGCGCCCTTGAGGCGCTCAACAGCCGTATCGACCGTTTCGGCCTGACAGAACCGGTGATAAGAAAGCAGGGCGCCGACCAAATTTACGTTGAAATTCCCGGCACCGCCGATCCTGAGCGGATCAATTCCATCATCATGGGCAAGGGAAGCCTGGCCTTCCACATTGTGGATCAGGAAGCCTCCGCCTCTTTTAACAGTTATTATAATTCCCATCCCACTACCACCTTTGACTCCGCGGGGAATCTCCTTGATCCCACCGTTGTCCCGTCCGACGTGATGATCCTGGGGGTCTATACCAAGGACCAATACGGGCTGGATGAGTTCACCGGTAACTATACGGCGGTAAAAAAGGAAATCGGCCTTGACGGCAACCACATCAGGAGCGCCGTGGTGGAACGGAACAACCTGGACGGCAAGCCCGAAGTTACCTTCATGCTGGATTCCGAGGGCGGTGAAATCTTCTATAAATTGACCTCCGCCAATATCCAGAAGCCCATGGCCATCGTACTGGACGACCGGGTTAAATCCCAGGCCACCATCCAGACCGCCATCCGGGATGCGGTGCGGCTCACCGGTTTCGGCGCGGATGAGGCGAACAACATCGCCCTTACCCTGCGGACCGCGGCCCTGCCGGTTGAGCTTGAAGTGGCCAACCAGCAGACCATCGGCGCAAGCCTTGGGGAGGACACGATCCGGCAGGGGCTTTATGCCCTTATCGGCGGCCTTGCGGCTGTTATGGTGTTCATGCTGTTCTACTACAAAATTTCCGGCATCAACGCGGTAATTGCCCAGGTGCTCAACTTCTATCTGATGTTCAGTGTGCTTTCCGCCTTCAACTTTACCCTGACCCTGCCCAGTATTGCCGGGTTTATCCTGACCATCGGTATGGCGGTTGACGCCAACGTGATCATCTTTGAGCGTATGAAAGAAGAAATGCGCCTTGGTAAAGGACGCAAGGCGGTGGTTGACGCCGGGTTCGACAAGGCCTTCTGGGCCATCATGGACTCCAATATCACCACCTTTATTGCGGCCCTGTTCCTCTCCCAGCTGGGGTCAGGCCCCATCCAGGGCTTTGCGGTGAGTTTGGCTATCGGGGTATTCTCCTCGGTATTTACCGCACTCTTTGTGTCCCGGCTCATATTTGACTTCGGCACCGATGTGCTGCACAGCAAAAATGTTTCCATCAGCTGGCGGAAACAGAAAGCCGCCGCGCCTGTCCTTGCGGCCGAAGCCGGGGGGGCTAAGTAATGAAACGCATCATACCCTTTTCAAGATTTTTCCTTCCCGCCGCAATCCTTTCTACTGTTCTTGCGGTTACGGGAATTGTAGGCTACGTGGTCAAGGGCGGTTTTAACCTGGGGGTTGACTTCCAGGCCGGCCTGATCCAGGAAGTGCAGTTCGCACCCACCGCTTTCAGTCTTACCTGGACGGGCAGGGGAAACGCTACGGTGTCCTTTGACCGGGGCAGTCTCTACATCGTTATTTCCGGGGCAGGTGTCGAAGGCATAACCCATCAGTTTTCCTTTGCCGAATACGAGACCGTGGGGGCCCTTACCGGAGCCCTTGCTTCCCGTGTGGAAGGTCTCGCCGTTAAAACCCAGGCCCCGGGAAATTCCCTTTCCCAGTGGCTGATCCACAGCGCCCAGGGGAATCCCCAGCTGGGGAATGTGCCCTATGTGGTGCATTACCTTGCGTCGGGGAGCGCGCCTATTCCCATCGGGGATGTCCGGGATTCCCTTATCAGCCTTGGCCGGACCGTTTCGGTTCAGCAGTTGGGGGCGGATGAGGACCGGCACTTTATGATCCGCCTTGAGGACAGCGAACTGGAAACCGAGGGAGGGGTTCCCGCGGAAAAGATCATCAGTACCCTGGAGTCCTCTTTCGGCATCGGGGGAGTGGCGGTGATCCGCTCCGACTATGTGGGTTCCCGTTTTTCACAGAATTTGACACAGCAGGCGGGGATTCTTTTGGGCCTTACCCTGCTCCTCATCTTGGCCTATTCTGCAATCCGGTTTAAGCCCCAGTTCGCCTTTGGCGCGGTTCTGGCCATCCTCCACGACGCCCTCATCATTGTGGCCTTTGTGGTCTGGTCCCGGATGGAGTTCAACACCACCACCATTGCGGCGATCCTGACGATCCTGGGTTATTCGATAAACGACACCATCGTTATCTTTGACCGTATCCGGGAAACCCGCCGTATCTACCCCGATGACACCCTTGTGAACATCCTTGACCGGGCCTTAACGGAAACCCTGAGCCGGACCATCATCACCACGGTGACGACCATGCTGGCGGTGTTGTCCCTGTTCATCTTTACCACCGGCTCCATGAAGGATTTCGCCCTGGCCCTGCTGGTGGGTATGATCTCCGGTGTGTACTCCACGATCTTCATCGCCTCCGGCTTCGTGAACCTCTGGGACATACAGGCCAAAAAACGGGCAAAGAAAAAGCTCGTCGGCGGCGCGGCTGTTCCGGTGAAGGCGTAATATGCGCTATTAAAACAGCGCATATTACCACGTTATACGACATTAAAACGTCGTATAACGCCGTTGTTCGGCGCCATTGAAACGGCGCGAACAACATTATATGGGATGATGTTTAATTACAGATACAATGAAAGTAATCCGCGCTAAAGTACTTGGTTTCTGTATGGGGGTCCGCCGGGCGGTGGATATGGCCGAAGGGGAACTTCGCACCGGCGGCCGCCGGGTCTGTACCATGGGTCCCCTGATTCACAATCCACAGGTCCTGGAATCCCTGCAAAGCCAGGGTGCGGAGATCCTTGCTGAGGATAATCTGCCTGAAAACCTTGCCGGTGTCACGGTGATCATCCGGGCCCACGGAATCAGTCCCATATTGGAAGATGAATTAAAAAAACGGGGCGCGGTCATCGCGGACGCTACCTGTCCGCGGGTTAAGGCAAGCCAGATGAAGGCTCAGGTCTTAAGCCGGGATGGATATATCCTCTTTTTGGCAGGGGAAAAAAGGCATGGGGAAGTAATCGGCATACAAGGTTACGCCCCGGATTGTATTGTGGCTGCCAACCCTGATGAGGCGGCAGCTGCCGCAGAAGCATTGTTTCACTCAAATCCCGGTGTAAAAACTGCTTTAATTGGACAGACCACCATTTCCGCCGAAGAGTACACACGCATAGGGGAGGGGATTAAGAAATTTTTCCCCGGCCTGGAAATTATCAATACCATCTGCGGGGCTACAAATGAGCGGCAGGATGCTTTGAGGGAACTCTGCGGTGAAGTGGATGCGGTTATTGTCGCCGGGGGCCGATCATCGGCCAATACCCGCCGTCTTTTGTCCATTGCCTGCGAACAGGGCAAGCCCGCATGGCTCGTGGAAAGCCCGGAGGAAATTCCCGCAGAAATCGCCGCTTATAACACCATCGGCCTTTGCGCCGGGGCCTCCACCCCGGATGAAACAATCGGGGCTATCGAAAAGGCCCTGCTTGTCATGGATTAACCAAATCAAGAATAACCACAAGCCGCCTACTGGCGGCACCACGCAGACCCTCACGGACAAAAGAAAAGATAGTGAAGTAAAAGTCCGTGCAGTCCGTGAGGTCTGTGGTTAAATTTTGACTTACTGTTACACTAAATCGTTTACATCCTTTCCGTCAATTTCTGCCCATGAATGGGCATAAAGCTCTTCGATGGGAGCGGGTTTGGCGGGGATTGCTGCCATGATGGTTTTTTCGCCGCTGAGGCTCACTTTTAGAAGGCCGTCCTCGATGATCGCAGTAGACCGGGCGGCAGGAGCGCCTGTGTCGTTAACTTCCAGGGTAAAGCCGATGCAGGCTTTTTCCAGGGTGCGGAAATCCAGGGCGCAGGCCCGGCCTGAAAAGAATATGACATCAAAATGGAAGACGCCCTTCTCTTTGGTAAGACCGTAAGAAAGGGGATAAGGACCAAAGGCTGTTTTCGGGATATTCAAATTTACGGTTACGGGGCCCGAGCGGAAAGTCAGGCCTGGTCCCAGCTGATCCGGGGCGCTGCCATGGGAAGATCCCTGATGGGCGTCGCGGAAAGCGCCGGGGCCGATATAGCCCGGAGGATCGATGATTTTGAATTCATCGATTTTGGATGTGTCGCCGATCAAGGAAAAACGGAGCCGCAGATCCGAGACGCGGATGGTGGCGTCTTTAACCATATCCAGATTACAGTGGGTATCCCCTGAATTGGTGGAGAAGCCCAGGGCGCCAACGGAAAGACCTTTGTGCTGTACGCTGATAAGGACCCCGGAGGAATAATCGTAAAAGTCGTGGAGCAGGGTAGGCCTGAAACAGAAGGGGCTTTCTTTGGTACCAAAATAGAGAACCTGATTCCGTTTCTTGTTCCAGGTAGTATCCTTGTGGCAGGAACCCAGGGCGAAGTTTTTATTGAGGTAAGTAAAACCGATTTCGGCGTTGTCAGCATTGGCAGTACCTGCGGCTTTATCCTTGAATGCTTTGTCCTGCTTTTCTCCGGCAAAACGTTCAAAAATAATCCGTTCTTCGCCGGGCTTCAGGAATTCGTCGAGGAATTCATCGGGGCACTGGATGTCGAGACGGAAGGTTTCTATCTCCAGGTTTTCATGATACTCATCGCCGTCAATATAATCGATTTTTCCCTTTAGGGCCCGCTGAAGTTTTGCCCTGGCGGCAGGGGCCAGCAATTCGGTATAGTTTCTGCGGTGAGGGGCAGCCCATTGCCGGGTGGGGTAATGCTGATGGGTCAGAATGGTACGCCAGCAAATTTTAAGACATTCATAAATCAGCTTTTTGCTTTCCGGGTCTTTAACATCCCGGTACATCATTCCCAGATCTTCGGCAGCCAGAAGGGTGTAGGTAGGGCTGTTGTATTCGGTAAAATTGTTGTTCTTTTTGCTGTACTCCACAAAATTAACCAGCCGTTCTTTTGCATACGCGAGAATCTCGCCGAAGCCCAGAAGTTCCCCTGCCAGATGGGTTACATAGGTTCCCATGATGGCGATATTGGTATAATGAGGTCCCATGTTCCGGCGAATGATGGATTTACAGGCGTGATAAACGCTGGTCTTGAGGGTTTCAAATTCCTTGTCCGAAAGGTGCTCTTTATGATCCTTCAATATTTGGAGAATTCTTTTACCGCAGAAATCCGCCCAGTTCCAGTCCGGGGGGGACATTTTTTCCAGAGGCTCCTCGTAATACCATGACCAGATTCCGTACGTTTTACTGGCCTCGTTTGTATCCTGCAGGGAAGCCACTTTAAGGGCCACTTCCTTGCCCCGATCAATATATTCAGGAATGCCTGAATCAAGGAGGGCTACGGCATAGTCCAGACTAGCGCAGGTGGAATGAACAAAACCACCGGTGAGGGTTGTATGATAACCGGGAGAAGAGAATGAGTCTTTGGGCAATTTGACTTCCGGGTCCCATCGTTGGTGGGCTTTTTCCAAAGCATGCATAAAATCCGCTTTGTCCTGTTCGCTTTTAAAGTTAAACATCTATATTCTCCTTTTTAAGCAGCCTTACTGCTATGATGATCGAAGCGAAACGGAGTTTAGCATATCTCCGCTAAATAAATTCCCGGAAGTCCGTCCCGATCTGAAGTAAAGACGATTTTTTTACTGTCCGGTGTAAAGGCCGGATGAGGATGGGCATCCTGGTTGTTGCCATAGGATTTCCACTTTGTATCGTGGCGGCAGAGGATGGTTTCTTTTTTTGTTTTCAAATCTGTCAGATAGATGAAGGGCTCGGCGGTCTTCTGTCCGTCCCCTACAAGAAGTGTATTGTCGGGGCTTGTGATGGAATGACAGTAAACGGAACAGTCCATAATAAATTCTTCGGTTACTGTATCGGCGTTGGCATAGCGTATGCTCTGCTTCACATTGATAACCTCGTCTCCATACCTTCCGTCTTTGTCAGGGCCGGTTAAAAATTTGCGGTAAACAAAGGCCAGTTTTGAGCCATCGGCAAGCCAGAATTCGTGGGTGATTATCTCGTCCCGCTTCTGATTATGAAGGCAAACCATTCCCGTACCATCAGCCTTGATAAACCAGAGCCGGGCGTCGATGCGGGTGGCAGGCCCTTCGTGGCAGAAGGAAATATCTCCGTTATGGCGGGGACGGATCTGGGGATGTCCCAGCCAGAGCTTTTCTTCGTGCACAACATGGGAAGTGTTTTTTTCAGTGTCGATATAAACGATCCTGCAGCGGGGATTTTTTCGCCATTGAGGCTCAAAGGTATCCCAGCCGCCGGTGGCGGGAATCACATCTTCTTTCCATATTTCAACGGTAACAATATACCGGTCATCGCTGCTAAAGGAGGGATTGGAATAACCGTCCCAGCCTTCCGGAGCAGTGTAGAGGACAGCAGTTTCGCCGGTCTTCATATTCTGCCGGATAATACGGTTTCCCCGGCAATAGAAAAGATTTTTGTCATCCGAGGAGAGGGTAACTCCAAAATCGGCCAGGGGTTCATCTCCGGAACTTGCGATAAGCTTTGAACTGCCGTCCTGAAGATCGAGACTATAGATATTCCGGCTGCCGGAGTTTTCCTGGGCATAGATAAGGAAACGGCCGTCGGAAGTGAACATCTTGTTATAAAAATACGGATGATGGCAGATAATCCCGTTGGGGCTCAGTTTGGTTATTTTTTTCCCCGTCAGGGGATCATTAAAGGTCTTAAACATATGTGTTCCCTTTAAAAATCGGGGAGGAGAAAATCTCCTCCCCTGGTTTCACTACTGCAAGAGAGCCTTGTTCTTCTGATACCAGTCGTCTTTTTCCTTGTTTACAGCATCCCAGTCGAAAGATTTTTTGTATGCGTCGATCTGCCTGATGCCTTCATCAAGACCGATAGTGCCGGTGATGATGTTGGTTTCGAGGGCGGTAATCTGGGCAGCGGTTTCGGTAGAGAAGCGGTTGAGGTTGTCGCTGGTGGGAGTATAGGGAATACGGTCATACTTATTTTTAAGCTGAACCTCGTTGGCAATCATTCTGACTTTGGCATATTCCTGACTCAGGGCATCCTCGGCGGCCAGAATCGGGAACCAGTCTACGGTGGGCTGATTCTGGTGGAGGATAGCATATTCGCCGGAATAATCTCTTTCGATTTTATTCAGATCAGGATCAATGGTCTGGGGAATACCGTTTACCATCCGGTAATGCCGTCCCTCCTCACCATAGAGCAGGGTAAACCAACCATCGGAGATAAGCCAGTCCACATAGGCCATGACCGCCTTGGGATTTTTGGAGTTCGCATTTAAGCAGATCATGTAATGGGCCGGGGGCTCCTGAAAGAGACCGTGCTTGCCCTGAGTGGTAGTCCAGGGTTCAAAGGGAACCCAGTTGGCGCTGGGTACATTTTGTTTGAGTTCCCGCCATTCCGGGGGCATATCCCAGCCGCCCAGATAAATACCGGTTTTGCCGGTTACCAGAAGCTGGCGCTGCCGGGCATAGTTGGTGTCGGTGATATACTCGGGATCGACAAAGCCTTCTTTGTACAGCATGGCCCGGAAAGCCAGGTGATCTTTATACCCCTGGGTAGAGGTCCAATCTACAAAACGGCCGTTGCTGATCATAAAAGCATTCATGGGTTCGCCGAAAAGCGCGCGGAAGATGCCAGGGGCATTGTAGTTAAAGCCTATGCCCCAGGTATCTTTGACGCGGTTGCCATCGGGATCTTCATCCCGAACCCGGCGCATAAAGGTTACTACTTCATCGGTGGTGGTGGGCATAGCCATATTGAACTTGTCCAGCCAGTCCTGACGTATCCACATGGCATGGTTCGGAATATTCAAAATATTGCGGGCGCTGGTCATACCGTACATCTTGCCGTCTTCTGCCAGAAGGAAGGGTACCAGTTCAGGATGAGCCTTGAGGTAATCCCGGTAGACAGTGGAATATTTTTCGATATATTCATCCAGAGGCTGAATAACGCCCTGGGCATAGAGGGTATCCATAAAACCTTTGCCGAATTCCCACACAAGGTCCGGTGCTGTGCCTGCGGCAAAGAGAGCGTTTATCTGGGCGGTAGACTGTGTCCGGGCTACCGGTACGAACTTGACCTTTACCGGAGAGTTTTCGTTGATCCACTTGGTCCAGCGGTTATCTTCATAAGTTCCCTCGGAAGAGGCAACTTGTCCGCGGTCAAACATGGTAACGGAAATTTCCATGGGCAGATTGGCATAGGGATCAGCTGCCGCTCCTGCGGCTGGTTTTTTGCTGCAGCCAATAAAAATTACCGCTGTCAGCAGCAGTAAACCTGAAAAAAACAATACTTCTCGTTTTTTCATTCTTTTTCCTCCGAAAATATTTTTATCATGCCAGGCATGATTGTTACACCGCTTCAATAGTCATTGTTTTATTATAAGGGGCTGTCGCATTCATGTATAGCGTAAAACTGTCGAGGCTGCGGGGATCGGCGTTGCGGCTTGTGGCGAAAATATTGTCGTCTGCAAAGGCGCCGCTGATTTTGAGGGCGTCCATACCGTTGCGTATAACAGCGGATCCGTCTTTGATAAGTAAATAGTCGCCGGGTTTCGGCAGTACTGCGAAATGATCTCCTGCAACAGGGATACCCGGAGGCAGGACAAATTCAAAACAGTAATGAACCCCGGTACAGCCGGAACCTTCAAAGTTAAGTTCAATTCTCTTGTCCCGGTGATGGACAGTAACAATCATTTCGGAACTGTTGGGCACCTGCTTCCGGCGCAGGGAATGATCTTCGGTACGGAAATTTATAAGGTCGCCTGTGGGTTTATCCAGGGGCTCAAAATAGTAACCATCGGCATGGTACGCAAAACGGTAACCATCGGGGAGGACTTCCAATTCCTGTATTTTTACAGGGCCGTGGGAAAAATACCCAAGGCTCATTTTGCTGTAACAATTCAGAGAACCTGAACTAAAACAGAGCCACTTGGAATTATCCTTGAGCAGTGAATAGGTAAAGCTGTCTTTTTTATAACGCACCACCCCCGAAGTTTTAAAGTAACGGTGATAATCGGGAAGGGTTAGATTATTCTTTGCATCTTCCAGTTTAAGTTCGGGGTGAAGAATAAGGCTGTAAAGACAATCCGGCGCAGGTTTGACTTTTTCTTTAAGGTACCATTTGGCGATCCAGGAGGCCATACGCATGGCTTCGGTATCTTTAAGATAATGGCCTATATAGAGATACTGATAGAGATAATGGCCGGCGTACATCTTTGTACCCCGGTCCTGGCGGGTTGAATTTTCCGTAAAGAGGCTGCCGTCGGCTTCGAAGTAATTGCTCAGCATACTGAGGTTGCGCTGCACATAGCTCAGATATTTTTTGTCCCCCAGAGATTCGAAGAGGGTGATCATGCCCTGGTTGTTCACGGCATTGTAAATGGCGCTCCGCTCGGAATATTCTCCGTCTTCGTTACAGTCTATACCTTCGGCCAGATACTGGTTGGCCCGGTCAAGATAGGCCTGATTCCCCGTAAGCTTGTAGCCTGCAGCGAGATTACTGGAATTAACCCAGCGGTGGTTGGCAGTATGGAAGCCGCCGCTGCGCAGGCCTTCCAGGACCCGCAGTATCAGGGCGCGATCTTCTTTTAAAAGATCCCCGGCGGCTTCACGGGTTTCTTTACTGAGGTTTGTGTTTTTTTCCGCTCCTTCCAAAAGATTCATCAGGGGGATGAGATCCCAGAGGAAAAAACCTGAATCCGGGGCTGAATCAAAATTACAGGTATAAAGATCGATATTCCCCGAAGGCCGCTGTTCCCGGGCAAGCCAGGCAAGGGTCAGCAAACCGCGCCTGGGAATTTCTGGATTTTGATAAAAGGAACTGGCCGGACTGAGCCACACCGACACCATTTCCAAAAGGCGTATGGAGGCGTTCCGGGGAAAAGGCGGCCAAAGTATATCAGGATCGGGAATGGCTCCGGCTCTTGGACCATCGGGAATCTGACGCTTTAGAAAGTACCGGACATTATCTTCGGCTTCTTCCAAAAGGTAGTTTGTAAAGATTTCGTGTAAATTGTTCATAAGACCTTCTTTAAAAATCAACAACCCCGCCCAAGCAGCGGGGTATGTTGTTCTCGTAAGGTGGTTTGACTCGGGGTACACACCCTTTTTAAGCGCCCCAAGGGGCGGGGTATGTACCCCTCGCAACGAATCAAAAGACCCCCCAAAAAGAGGGGTCTGATTTTAGTGATTATACTCTGCTAAAAAAGATGCTTGTTTTTCTGGTACCACGCATCTTTTTCGGCGATGACCGCATCCCAGCCGCTGGCCTTTTTGTAGTCGTTGATCTGCTTGAGGCCCTCGTCCACTGAAATTTTTCCGGTCATGATATTGGTTTCCAGGGCTTCAAGCTGGGCGGCGACAGAACTGTTATAGGCGGCGATGGTGTCGCTGGCAGGCCCATAGGGTACTACATAGGTCCAGGGATTTCTGATACCAATGTCTACAGCTTGCTGGTAAACTTTGGCCCAAGCCTGGCTGATGGGGTCCTGGGCGGCCTGAATGGGGATCCAGTCCAGGGTGATCTTGTTGTTGTCCACCAGGGCAAATTCATAATTGCCGCTGAGCCAGTCTTTTTCGATCTTGTTCCGTTCCGCATCAATGGTCTGGGGTATACCGTTAACTAACTTATAGTGGCGGCCTTCTTCACCCCAGCTCAGGGCATAGTAACCGTCGGTGATAAGCCAGTCCAGGTATTCCATAATGGCCTTGGGGTTCCGGGCAGTCTTGTTCATAACGACCATTTTGAGAATGGGCACTTCGGAGTTAAAGCCGAAACGGCCCTGGTTGGTTTCCAGGGGTTCGATGGGGATAAAATCCGCTGTGGGTACATTTTGCATCAGTTCCCGCCATTCGCCCGTTATACTCAAACCCTGGAAGATCATACCGACTTTCCCGGTCACGATGAGCTGGCGCTGGCGTGCATAGTTGTTATCGGTGATGAATTCGGGGTCCATGAGACCTTCTGTATAAAGCTGACGCTTGAACGCCAGGTTTTCCCGGTATGCAGGGGTACTGGCCCAGTCTACATAGTGACCATCTTTAACCATGAAACCATCATAAGGATTACCGAACATGGTTCTTGTGATGGTACCCCAGCCGTAATTTGAAGACATACCAAAGGTATCTTTCTGACCGTTGCCGTCAGGGTCTTCGTCCCGGACCCGCCGCATAAAGGCAATAGCTTCGTCGGTGGTAGTGGGGATCTTCATGTTGAATTTCTGGACCCAGTCGTTCCTGATCCAGATACTCTGGTTTACGATACCCAAAATATTCCGCTGGCTTGAAATCCCATACATTTTGCCGTCATCTTCCATAAGATACGGCACGATCTGGGGATTGTCCTTGAGGTACTGCTTGTAGGCAACAGAATATTTTTCCACATAGTCGCCTACAGGCTGGATAACACCCTGGGCATAAAGACCGTCCATAAAGGACTTGTTGTATTCCCACACAATGTCCGGGGCGTTACCCGCGGCAAAGAGAGCGTTGATCTTGCTGGTGGCATCGCTCCGGGTTACGGGTACAAAAGTTACTTTAACCGGTGAATTCTCATTGATCCACCTGACCCAGCGGTTGTCCTCATAGGTTCCTTCGGCGGCAGGTATCTGGCCCCGATCAAGGACGGTCATGGAGACTTCCCTGGGAGCGTTGGCATAGGGGTCTGCCCCGGCCGCTGCAACGCCTGCTTGCTTGTTACAGGCGGTAAAAAGACCTGTCGAGACAATCCCGGCCAAGAGTATGGCCCAATAAATTTTCTTCATAGATCCTCCATAAGTATTAAGAATAATAGAGAAACACCCAGAAATCAAGGGCGGCAATAATTTAAAACAGTTTCAGAATAGTAAAACTTCTAACCCTTAACCGAGCCTATCATTACACCTTTGACAAAGTACTTCTGTAAGAAGGGGTACACGCACATGATGGGCAGCACTGAAACAAGAATGGAAGCGGCTTTGAAGGTTTCTGCCGCTACCATGGTAAGTTCAGCCGCGCCGCCGCCGCCCAAACCGGCTTGGGCCTGAACGGTGAGCATTTGGGCTGTGTCCAGCATGGCCTTAAGTTTAACCATGAGGGGGAATTTGATAGTAGAGGAAATGTACATCATGGCGTTGAAGTAAATATTCCACCAGCCCACAGCGTAGAAAAGGCATACAGTGGCCAGGGCAGCGCCCGACAGGGGCAGCACTATACGGAAAAGAATGTAAGGGTCGCCGGCCCCGTCGATCTGGGCAGCTTCTTCGAGACTTTCGGGAATACCCTGAAAAAAGGTCCGCATGATTATCATGTTGTAGGTACTTTGGAGCCCTGAAAGCCAGAGAGCCCAGTAACTGTTCATGAGGTGGAGGTTACGGATAAGAAGGAAGTTGGGGATCATTCCGCCGCCGAACATCATGGTAAAAACGATGAGAGCTGTAAATATCCCCCGGCCCCTAAGCCGCTTTTTGGAAAGGGAATAGGCGCAAAGTACGGTAGAAAGCATACTTAAACTGGTACCTACTAATGTTATAAGAACAGTGTTTCTCATAGAAATGAAAATTTGACCATCCATGAGGAGCTGTTTATAAGCTTCAATATTCGGCTCCATAGGCCACAGAAACACTTCCCCGGAATTCACCGCCCGGCTGGAACTGAAAGATGTGGCTATTATGTAAAGAAAAGGATAGAGACAAGCCAAAGCTATAATAGATAGAAAGAAATAATTCAGAATGTAGAACGATCTTTCACCGGCTGATATTTTCATATTGATCCTTCCAAATTTACCAAAGGCTGTTTTCGCCCATAGCCCGTGTTATCTTGTTGGTACTTACTACCAGAATAAGGGAAATAACCGACTGGAAAAGCCCGATGGCGGTGGTGTAACTGTACTGTGCGCCGGTAATACCAACACGGTACACGTATGTAGAAATAACATCGGACACATCGTAGACTGCGGAATTTTGCAGGTTGTAGATGTGTTCAAACCCGATGTCCATCATGGAACCCATACGGAGTATGAGCATAATGGCGATGGTGGCCTTGATACCCGGTAGGGTGATATGCCAGATCTGCCCCAGCTTGTTTGCCCCGTCTATACGGGCCGCCTCGTAGAGTTCCGGGTCTATGCCCGAAATAGCCGCCAGGTAGATGATGGAGCCCCAGCCGGAGCCCTGCCATATACCGGAAACAACGAACATAACCGGCCACCAGGAATTATTGGCCATAAAGTAGACGGGAGTGCCGCCCAGAGCCTTGATAATGAGATTTATCACCCCCGTACTGGGAGAGAGCATCTGTATGAAGATCCCTGCCAGAACAACCCAGGAAATGAAGTAGGGCAGATAGAGAACACTCTGGTTTACCCGCTTGAAGACGCTGCCTTTTACCTCGTTGAGGAGTATGGCCAGGATAATAGGCACCGGAAACCCAAAAACTACCGAATAAACGTTAAGAAGAAGGGTGTTTTTAAGGATTTTGAAGAAATCCGGTGTTCTAAAGAGCCTCCTGAACTGGGCCAGACCTACCCATTTGCTTCCGGCCATGCCTAAACCTATTTTAAAATCCTTAAAAGCAATGATAGCGCCGTACATAGGTACATACTTAAAGATAAGATAATACGCCAAGGGCAGAATCATAAAGATATAAAGCCAGCGATCCCGGAACATATCCTTTTTAAGATGATAAATATATTCACCTTTCTTAACAGCCAAGATGATCCCCCTGCCGATATTAATTCAGAAACAGGTTCCAATAATAATAAAAAACCAATACCTCCAAGGTTATATTTTAATATGATAACAGTATTTTTGGAGGTTGTCAATATATCGCATTGCCTCATAAATAATCTAACCGAAAAGGGAGTATGCCTCATAATAAAATTCTAACCCAAATAAGCTTATCCGAAGGAGGGTTCGGAGAGCACTATGGGGTTAACAATGAAAGAGAAACAGTCCCTGACACGGGAAACGTGCGGGCGGTACCGGAAGTCGGAGAAGAAGGGTAAGACCAAGATTCTGGACGAGTTTTGCCTGGCCACCGGGTATAACCGGAAATATGCGCTTCACCTGCTGGCCAATTGGGACAAAACGGAAGTTCTGAAAGTAGCTGGCAAGATGGTCAAGCTCAAATGCCCGCTCTTGAATTATTTCCTTCCCACTATCAAACTGATTAACAAAACTCGGGTAGGATCCAAAGTCCGCAAGGTGTATGACAAACCCATGAGCCCCTACCAACGGCTCTTGCTGTCAGCTGACATCCCGGACACCGTCAAGGCTGAACTGACCCGGCGTTACCAACGCTACAACCCGGTCACCCTCCAGCAGGATGTCCACCAAGCGGTTGAGGCACTGGCCGAACTCAACCGTCAGAAAACGCTCATCCGGCAACAGCCCCTCGCCGCTGCTGCCCTTGAGGATTTCTAACCTTGGTTAGAATTTAATTATGAGGCATCCATCCGCTACGGTTAGATTTTATTATGAGGCATTACGGTGTAGTGTCCGTACTCACTACATATAGGACACCCCGGTCCGAAGGGGAATGGATACCCCCAGGGTGGCGGAAAACTCGGCTGGGGTCAAGAATCCTAATGATTGATGAGGGCGGTAAAAATGGTATTTATCGAGCCAGGTGTCAACGACAGCAGCGAGCTCCCCGCAGTTCATCGGCACGTAGTGGTAGTCCAGGCATTCTCTCTGGAATGTGCCGATGAGCCGCTCCACAAAAGGCTTGTCCTTCGGGGTATGGGGACGCGCCCAGTATTGGGTGATATTCAGGGAAGCCAGGTATGCTTCCGCCTGAGCCATGTTTTCGCTGCCATTGTCATTGACAATCTTGATGCCGTTTCCGAAGTGCT
>BOBW01000044.1 GCA_026002595.1 Spirochaetia bacterium
GCTATCCCGGGATCAATGGATGTGTGCTCCTCCCCCGGACTTTTCGCAGCTTGCCACGGCCTTCTTCGCCTTAATACGCCAAGGCATCCACCATAAACCCTTCTCTCGCTTGACCATATTATTGTTCCCGCAAAGATTCTCTCAAACCTTTGCCTTGGAGTTTTACTAACGTAAAACTCCTTAAGTATTTTGCGTTAGCAAAATACTCATACACCCTTCCCTGTTGTTGTCAAAAAACACTTATGATTACATTCCTGTAATCATGTATGGGCCAGGATAGAGTTGAACTATCGACCCCTGCCTTATCAGAGCAGTGCTCTAACCAACTGAGCTACTAGCCCGAAGAAAAAAAGGGAGAGGGAGAAGGGGTGAAACTCCTATGGAGTTTCACCTTGGAGTCTGCAAAGCAAACTCCGGGAAAGATTCTAAGAGGAAGGTTGCGTTTCACTTACGTGAACCGCACAAGATTCACTTCCGTAAACCTTGTTGGTAAGGCCCGTAGGCCCCATCAGCCGGGGCTCCCCAACTGACTTTCTTCGCAATATCCCTTTCGGGCTACCGCTCTTTGTTTACAACAATCTTTTCAGACTGTCGCCGGAGTTTCCGCCAGGAAACTCCAAGAGAAAGCTCCCTTAGGAGCTTTCTCACCTTTCACAGTGAAAGGAGGTGATCCAGCCGCACTTTCCAGTACGGCTACCTTGTTACGACTTCACCCTCCTCACTAAACGTACCTTCGACAGCGCGCTCCTTGCGGTTACGCTACCGGCTTCGGGTACCTCCAACTCGGATGGTGTGACGGGCGGTGTGTACAAGGCCCGGGAACGTATTCACCGCGCCATGCTGATGCGCGATTACTAGCGATTCCAACTTCATGAAGTCGAGTTTCAGACTTCAATCCGAACTACGGAAGGCTTTTGGTGCTTCGCTCTTGCCTCGCGGCTTCGCGTCACTTTGTACCCCCCATTGTAGCACGTGTGTAGCCCTGGACATAAGGGCCATGATGACTTGACGTCATCCCCACCTTCCTCCGGTTTGTCACCGGCAGTTCCGCCAGAGTCCTCAGCGTTACCTGTTAGTAACTGGCAGTAGGGGTTGCGCTCGTTGCGGGACTTAACCCAACACCTCACGGCACGAGCTGACGACAGCCATGCAGCACCTGTGAAAAGACGTATTGCTACGCTGGTACATCTCTGCACCATTCCTCTCCATGTCAAACCCAGGTAAGGTTCCTCGCGTATCATCGAATTAAACCACATGCTCCACCGCTTGTGCGGGCCCCCGTCAATTCCTTTGAGTTTCACCCTTGCGGGCATACTCCCCAGGCGGTACACTTATCACGTTCGCTTCGGCACTGAACCGCTCGGCCCAACACCTAGTGTACATCGTTTATAGTGCGGACTACCAGGGTATCTAATCCTGTTTGCTCCCCGCACTTTCGTGCCTCAGCGTCAGTCATTGGCTAGTAGTTCGCCTTCGCCACCGGTGTTCTTCCGCATATCTACAGATTTCACCCCTACACGCGGAATTCCAACTACCCCTCCATGACTCTAGTTATACAGTTTCCATGGCAGTCCGGGAGTTAAGCTCCCGCCTTTCACCACAGACTTACATAACCGCCTACGCACCCTTTACGCCCAATAATTCCGAACAACGCTCGCCCCTTACGTGTTACCGCGGCTGCTGGCACGTAATTAGCCGGGGCTTATTCGCCACCTAACGTCATCACGAGGGCATTCCCTCCCCCGCTTATTCTTCAGTGACAAAAGGACTTTACAACCTCACGGCCTTCTTCATCCACGCGGCGTCGCTCCGTCAGACTTTCGTCCATTGCGGAATATTCTTAGCTGCTGCCTCCCGTAGGAGTCTGGGCCGTATCTCAGTCCCAGTGTGGCCGTTCACCCTCTCAGGCCGGCTACCCATCTTCGCCTTGGTAAGCTCTTACCTCTCCAACTAGCTAATGGGACGCGGGCCCATCCTCAGGCGGCGCCAAAGCGCCTTTCTTTGCAAAACCACAGTCTCGCAACCACATCCGGTATTACCCGCTATTTCTAACGGCTATCCCCAACCTAAGGGTAGGTCACCCACGCGTTACTCACCAGTCCGCCGCTCTAGGATGCATTGCTGCACCTTGCCGCCCGACTTGCATGCTTAAGACGCGCCGCCAGCGTTCGTTCTGAGCCAGGATCAAACTCTCCATGATATGTTTTCTATCTGCCCGAAGGCAGGTAGATATACCAATTTGAGCGACAAACCCACTCCCCGCCCCGGAACATTGACCTAAGCCAATCATCCCAAGACGAAGCGTAGCTTCGTCATCCTTACCTCTTAATACGCTTGCGTATCTTTCCTCTTTCCTTAACTCTGCCGCACTCTGCCCTCGCAGGATTGACCAAGGCCAATCCTCCCAAGACCAAGCGCAGCTTCGTCCCTTCTCCCCTTCCCTATATTGCCAAAGATCACGGTTTGGACTGACCTTTTAGTCACCCCTAACCTGTTACTGCCCCACTAGAGGACAGAGCCGTTCTTTAAGGAACAGCTTGCAGATGATACTACACCTCAATAATTCTGTCAAGTCCTTTAGACCGCGAATTAAGATGTTTTGCTGTCTTTTGAAAGATTCTTTTCTGATTCATCAATAAATCTGACAATTTGGCTTTTTCATCCAAATTTATCAAATTAGCGACAAACACATATGCAGAAAAAAGTAGCGGGATTAAAATCCCCGCATTCACCGGCACATCGAAACTTACAAAGAACTTATCTTCCTTAAGGGAGATATAAATTAATATACTATCTTAAAAAAATAAATTCAAGAGGTTTTTTGCGCTTTTTTATTAAATTTTCATGATTTTTGCCAATTTCCCCTTATTTTGCCTGGTTCAGCTTTACCCGGTAGGTGACTATTTCAAAGGGGCGTAATTCTTTGCTAATTTCCGCCGAATTTTCAAATTTACCGAGGGGCCTTTCCAGAAGATCCGTCTCCGCCCAGCCCGCAACCGGTACGGTAAAGGCAAGATTGAGCTTTGCCCTTCCGCCGTGTATTTCGTGAAGGCGGATAATCACATCATCCCCCTCTTCGCTCTGCTTTATTGCATCCACCGCAATGTCTGCGGAAGAAAATTGTACAAAACGGTCCAGGACCGGCTTACCGGGAACCGCCAGCAGGGGGGCGTTAAGGTCCCAGGCCAGGGGGATCAGGCCGGATGCGTACCATGGTTCCCTGTGGACATATAAGGAATAGGTAAACTGATGAAGGCCCTTATCCGCTATCGGGTCGGGGAATTCCGCGGATTTCAGCAGGCTGAGCCGCAGGGTGTTTCCCAAAACATCATAGCCGTATTTTGAATCGTTCAATAGGGAAACGCCGAAATCCTTTTCGGAGAGATCCGCCCACTGGTGCCCTGCCACTTCAAACTGGGCGGCGTCCCAGCTGGTACTCCGGTGGGTCGGCCGTTCCAGACTGCCGTTTTGAATGTCATACCGGGCATTCGCGGCCCTGACATCCACCGGGAAGGCAGCCTTGAGCAGCTTGCTCCGCTCCTGCCAGTCAGCCTCTGTTTTAAAATCAATCCGCTTATGTACGGAATAAAGGATAAGATCCTGGGATATGTTCGATTTTCCATAGGACCAGACAAAACGAAGCCGGGCGAAGAGGGGGCCGGTCTCCAAAACCTCGAATTTCTCCAATGTGTCAATAATTTCCCGCTTTTGGTCAACATTGGCTTCAATTTCCCAGGCATCGCTGGTACGGGGCCGGTCTTCAAAAATTTGCAGCTGGTTTCCCGGACCGGTAAGGGTTTCGCGGTCCGTTTCTTTGTCTATGATTGAAACAAGCTGCCCGGCCTTATTCCACCTGATACGGTAATAGGGGGTATCGATGGTGTTTTTTCCTGTCTTAAAGGGCTCCTTCTCCGTGATACCCGGCTTTTTATTCTCTTTCCGTACGGTCTGTATATCCAGCGCAGCAATGGAAGGGATGAACCCATAGGTTGCCGCTTTTCCCTCAAAGCCGGATTCCTGGGTAATCAGGGGGGCGCCATCTTCCCCTGTAAGAATTTCTTCCTTATTAAGCCGCGGGAAGCGGGCCAGGGCCGAACGGGTCCAGCCGGCGGTATTGATCACTGAAAATGCCTTTTCATCCTTGCCGCAAAGATCGCCAAGGGCGGCCTGCAGCGCTTCGGTTCCAAGGGCAAGGGCTTCTTCATGATCCTGTTTGGTATCCTCGTATACTTCTGTAATACTGGAACCGGGAATAATATCGTGGAATTGATTTTTCAGGATCAATTTCCAGCCGGCAGTTAAGGTATTCCGGGAGGTCTTGTCCCATCTTTGATTCTTAAACGCCGCAAAGGACTGGAGTATTTCCGCATCCCGGTACAGGAGTTCCAGACGGCGGTTCATTTTCTTAACCGCGGCTTGGGAGGTATAGGTTCCCCGGTGATACTCCAGGTACAGTTCCTTATCCCAGGTATGCAAGACCCGTGAATCGGGTTTGTTATGGAGGGCAATCTGCTTATGCAGCTTTTCAAGATAATCGGTTACGGTAGAGGTTCTGACCGCGGGAAGCCCCGGAATTTTGGAAATTGCCCGGATGTTTTCCAGCATATTCCGGGTAACCCCGCCGCCCCCATCCCCAAAGCCGTAACAAAAAAGCAAATTCTGATTCAGGGCCTTATCCTGGTAGGCCGACCATATTCCCTTTACCGTACGGGGGTAAACCTCTCCATTATAAGTATAAAAAAGGCTCTTCCCCTTTGCATCGGGGGTGGTAATAAAATGGGTAAGTATGCTGGTGCCGTCAAGGCCGGTCCAGAGAAAGGTATCATGGGGCAGCCGGTTGGTTTCGTTCCAGCTTATCTTGGTGGTGATAAAGGTATCAATTCCGGCCTTTTTAAGTATCTGCGGCAGGGCCCAGCTATAACCGAACACATCGGGGAGCCAGAGGAAGGTATTTTCAACGCCGAATTCCCTGCGGAAAAATTCTTTCCCGTAGATTATCTGCCGTATCAGGGACTCCCCGGAGGGGATATTGCAGTCCGCCTCGACCCACATGGCGCCTGAGGCTTCCCAGCGCCCTTCGGCGACCCGTTTGCGGATTGCTTTATACAGTTCAGGATGATCCTGTTTGACCGAATCATATAGCTGCGCCTGGGTCTGAAGGAATTTATATTCGGGGTATTTTTCCATCAGCCGGAGCACCGTTGAAAAGGAACGCTCAGCCTTTTCCCGGGAATGTTTATACCGCCATTTCCAGGCCAAATCAATATGGGTATGGCCGACAAAGTCCACGGAAACATCCTTTGCCTTTGCCTTGTCCTTAAGGGCCTTGTTGTAATAGTTCAGCGCAGCCTGCACCGATTTGCTGAATGCATCCGATCCGGCATTGGTAAAATCCACCAGCGCGTAACCTTCGGTCAAAATCAATTCAATCTGGTATTTAGCCGGATCATCTTCCGGCAGAATCCGGATGGTTTCACAGAGATTGCCTATCAGATAGTATAATTCATCTACGGATCTATCCAGGGTACAGATAAAGGCCTGCTTAAACTGATGGTACTGATCCTGCTTTACGCCGCCCCCTTCAAGGCCGCTCCACAAACGAAAATTCAGATCCAGGTTACTGCCCGCGGAACCGGGGAAGAAAACTTCAAGATGATTGCTGTCCACCCCCTGCCAGGGCGCGCCATCGACAAACAACAGGGATTCAAACCCCGAGTTAAAGCCGTCTCCGGTGGTACCAAAATCAAAGACCCCGGCTACTTCTTCATTCTTCCATTCATTGGGGATTTTTACCTTACAATCCAGCCAGATATAGCGATCCCTGCCGCTCCAGAAATCACCGATGTGCATTTTTTTTGAAGAACTTCCAGGGGGTAAAACGGCAGGGTATTTAAAATCAGCGGGCTCATCGGATGCAAGGAATTCTTTTATGGGCACAATATTCCGGTAACGCAGCTGTTTTAAATAAGCTGTCTGCCGTTCAATTTTTTCCACATAATAATCTTTAAATTCCCCAGACATATACGCTCCTTTCAACCGGGTAAATAGTACCATAGGGAGAAAGAAGCGTCAAATTGCTTTTTAGTTTACTTTCCGGCTCTGAAGCTCCGCTTCCCGGTTTTCGATGGCCTCTTTGACGGATGCCAGTTCAGCAAGGATGGCCTTAACCGCGAGGGTGTCAATGGAGATGGTTTTGCGGTCCTCTTCCACAAAGGCATGGTAGGCCTCGGCGCCCAGGCGGCCGGTAAGTTTTTTAACCTGACTTTCAAGCTGTTTGATCTCCAGGGTCAGGACCCCCCGTTCACCCAAGTCCTGGGCCTTTGCCCCGGCTTTAGCCGCAAATTCCTTTGAGGCCTGATAACCCTTTTCACCCCAATCCTGGGCCTTTGCCCCGGCCTTGGCGGCCAAATCCTTGGAAATCGAAACCCCCTGGTCCAAAAGCTCCTTCATTCGATCGCTAAATGCCATAGTGTACCTCCCTTAATTAAAAAACCGCCGGTTTTTATCTCTTTCCGTTTAATACCCAAGAGGGTCAAATCATCGTACTGCTCATCTTCTCTTACATGAGTATAGTACATATAGGCGTCATTGCCAGGGGTTTCCCGTGTGAGGTCATTATATCACTTTTTCCGCCGGAAAACCCGGTAGTTGATATGGGGGAAAATATTGTGGCGGCGCTCCAGGTTGGTGAGCCATTCGGTGCTGATGTAATTGCTGCCCAAAGCTTCATAGATAGTGGTGAAATTCCGCAGGGCATCTTCAATTTGGGCCCGGGCAAAATCGGCGTTTTCCTGCTTGTAGAGCATCTTGGGCCAGTCAGAAGTCTGGACCAGGAGGATTTCACGGGCGGCCTGGTTCAGGGACCGTTCCTTGAGGCCCGTATCATCGGGGAAGCGTTCCGCCAGTTCTATCATCCGGTCCATGGCGCGGATTGCGTGGCGGTACATCCAGTCATTGGAGGCGTCCAGCCACATTTCAGCATAGCCGTTGATGCCGGAGGAAGAATATTCGGGGATAACCGTTTCAAAGGCGGCGCTGTCCTGTTTGTAAAGATATTCCACCGGGTTCATAAACTGAATTTCCCTGCGTGACGCCCCTTCCCGGAAGAGGGCTTCGAGAAACTGAGGACCCTCGTACCAGTAACGGCCAAGACTATCCGCATCAAGGGCGCAGAGGCAGAGAGGGGGCTCCTCCATGTATTGGGAAGCGGAGATGAGCCGCCTGATCCGATCATCAAGGAAACGGCGGGCGTCTTCGGCGGCCTGGGCAGCGGCCCTTTGGGGATCGTAAAGCTCCTTTTCCCCTGCCAAGGGATCGCCGGGATGGGCCGGGTTTGATCCGGTACACCGGTATTTGCAGCCCGTGGGGCGGCGGACCCCATTCGCCCCCAGAAAGGCCTGTACCAGTTCCGGGGGAAGCTCATAGCCCGCATCCTCGTTGTTATCCCGGTAAACCGGAGAGCGCATGAGGGCGGAGATGTCCCCTTCCGCATAGTGCTCCCTGGGGATCACAAAAAAGGCCGAAGGAGTTCTAACGGGGTAAAAGCTCCCCTTTGTTGCAGGGGGATTCCCAAAAACAAGGCTGTGGGTTTCCGTAATGGTATACCCAAAGTTATAGGAACGGAGAATCCTGTCCAGTTCTGCGGTCCAGCCCAATTCAGGCAGGGCAAAGCCCTGGGGATATTTTCCAAAATGATTCCGGTAAGAGGAAATGCCTACCTCTACTTGGGCCTGGATAGCCTCGGGAAAGGATGTGTAAAAGGGCAGGAATGCGTGGGTCGCGGAGGCGGCGAGGATTTCGATCTTACCCTTCCGCTGGTAATGATCAAAAACCTTGAGGATATTCCCCCCGTAGCGTTCGGTAAAGGCGATCCGCCTTTCCACCGCCCGCTCATAATACATTTCGGCCAGT
This sequence comes from Spirochaetia bacterium, assembly GCA_026002595.1. Lineage (GTDB taxonomy): Bacteria > Spirochaetota > Spirochaetia > Treponematales > Breznakiellaceae > BNUT01. The sequence continues at coordinate 7,912 of BOBW01000044.1, forward strand.
TTTTGCAGCTTCGGGTCCCCCGAAGTCCGGTCCAATTCGTTTTTTCCGAATTCGATCTGTTTGTCCGTATATTCAAGGTATTTTTGCAGCAGGAGTTCATCTTCCAGAAGATGACAGAGAATAGGCGAAAAGGAGATGCCCAGCCGGAAGGGGACATGATCCCCTTCCAGCCGGTCCATGACCTGCAGCAGGGGAATATATGTTTCGGAGAGGGCCTCAAAAAACCAGATTTCCCCGGCGCTCAGGGCAGTGTCGGCGGCCTTGCCGTTTATCACACCGCCGGTATTAGCCCCGGCAGGATCATCGGACACCTCAAGCCCCCGGCCTCCGCCGTGCCGGATAAAAGGCAGATGGGCCTCAAGGACCACGGAAAGAACCGGAACCTTCCACCGGGGCAGGCCCGGATCAAGGTTTTCCCCCATGCTTATGCTCAAGAGGAAGTCCCCCCGGTAAGACCGCCGGTACTGTCAGCCCCATATCTGAACCGGGGCAGCCGGTCCGCATTTCTGATTACCCGTAAATTCTCCGCGCCGGAAAGGCGGATAAGGGGATTAAGCGGCCCCGGTTCACCTGATTTGGGAGGCTGGAGGCGGGGCATGGTAAACAAAGGGGACACCGCCAGCACCTCCGGCCCGGAGCCCTGGACAGCGCAGAGTTCCACCTGGTATCTGGTTTCGGCATGAGCCGCCGTATTAACCGCGGCCTTTTCTGCGGAGCCTCCCGGAGGAAACCCCAAATACCAGGCAGTATCATCATTCCCAACGGGCACGGTAAAGGAATTTTTTCTTTGGACCGCTCCCCCATTCCCCACAGGGCTTACCCGCAGACAATAGCCTCCAAAATCTTCTTCATTTTCGAAAAATTCCCTGTCCGAGCCCTTAACTTCCCAAAAAAGAAAGACCCAAAGGGGGTCCCGAATCAAAAGTTCAATAAAAGTGATGTTATACTGCTTCGGCAGGGGCACGGAATCGTGGAAATCCGCCGCTTCAAGGAGAGCGGCCTCCATTTCTTCGCTTTCCGCATCCTCGCCAATGGCGGCATCCAGCAATTCCCCGATAATAAAAACCCGTTCCAGGCTGGGCGGGATATCAATACCAAAAGAATCAGCTATCCGCAGCAGTTCATGGGTAGTCAGACTTTCAAGATAGGATCTTTTTAACTGCTTCTCATCCATATCTGGATCATCATGGGAAAAAGGGGGGCTAATGTCAATGACTCCAACTATATCGGAAGGTAGGTGTTTTTTATCCATTGGAAACTCGAAATTCGGCCTGCCGTTTTTTAAGAAAAGTTAAAATTCCCTCCAAAGTGGTATTGACATAAATGTTATTCTTAATTAACATAGTTTTGAAAGGATAACACTAGTGGACCGTAGCCGGCCTGAAGAAGGAGAAATGATGCGTAAAATGTTAGTCTTCTCTACCATAATAATGTTTATGATTACCGTTTTGGCGGCCCCGGCTTTTGCCGCCTTTGACACCTGGGGGGATATGGCGGCGGAAATGGCTGCCCATATTGACGATGCGTACACCCGCTATACCGCAGGGGACGTAAAGGGCGCAAAGGCCAAGGTGGATACGGCCTACTACGGCTATTACGAGAAGTACGGCTTTGAAAAGACGGTGATGTCCCAAATTTCAGGGGCCCGGGCCGCGGAGGTTGAGTACCAGTTCAGCCTGGTAAAAAAGGCTATGACCAACGGGGCGCCCGGCACGGAGGTGCGGGAAGGGCTCGACAAGCTGAGCGCGCTTCTGGCGGCGGATGCGGACAAGCTTGACGGCAAAACGGAAAGCGCATGGAGCGTTTTCCTGGCATCCCTTCTTATCATTCTCCGGGAAGGCTTTGAGGCCATCCTTATCGTGGGGGCGATCATCGCCTATTTGGTGAAAAGCGGCAACAAAAAAAGTACCAGGCCCGTGTACTGGGGTTCCCTCGCGGCGCTTGGGGCCAGTGTCATCATGGCGTATATCCTGAACAGCCTTGCGGGGGCCGCCACGGGGCAGAATCAGGAAATTGTTGAAGGGGTAACGATGCTGATAGCGGTGGCGGTCCTCTTTTATGTGAGTAACTGGATGGTTTCAAAATCCGAGGCGGAAGCGTGGAACAAATATATAGAAGGAAAAGTGCAAAGCGGCATAAAGTCGGGCAGTGTTTTTTCCCTTGCCTTTGCCGCGTTTCTTGCGGTGTTCCGCGAAGGGGCTGAGGTTATCCTGTTTTATCAGGCCCTGCTTGCCAATACGAAACTCTTTTACAACATGGTGTGGGCGGGCCTTGCCGTTGGGGCGGTGCTGCTGGTCGGTGTCTACCTCGCCATCCGGTTTCTCTCCCTCAGGATTCCGCTAAAGCCCTTCTTCCTCGGCACATCCATCCTGCTCTTTGCCATGTCGATTGCTTTTACCGGTAACGGCATAAAGGAACTGCAAGAAGGAAACCTTATCGGCGTAAGCCCCGTGCCGTGGGTACATTCGATAGATCTTCTGGGGATTTTCCCCACCCTGGAAACGCTGATATCGCAGTTAGTATTGCTGGTGATTACGGTGATTACCTTTATTGTGCAGATACGAAGGGGAAATAAAATCAAGGGTTCAAACTCGATCCGTATGGAATCGGGAGAAAATAATTAGGAAGGAGGGAGTACAATGAAAATCAAACATTTGATGGTACTTCTTATGATTACGGCCTGCACCGCAGCGGCTTTTGCCGGCGGCGGACAGCAGGGAACAGCTCCGGCAAGCACGGTCAAGCCCGGAGAAACAGCAGGGTTCGAAGAATTCCCCCTGGGGGATGATCACGAACTGGGGCCCCTTAATGTGGCGGGGGTTTATTTCCAGCCGGTAGATATGCTGCCCGCTAATATGGGGCTTTCTGCGGCCCAGTCGGATGTGCACCTTGAGGCGGATATTTCGGCGCTGGAAAACAATCTGGGGTACGGTGTCGGGGACTTCGTGCCGAACCTTACGGTCCGCTACGAGATTAGCCAGGCAAACGGGTGGAAGGCGGAGGGGACCTTCATGCCGATGAACGCCAGCGACGGGCCGCACTACGGCGCAAACGTGAAGCTGAACGGCATAGGGGATTACCGGATTCGTTTTCTGATAACGAATCCCGAGGCCCAGGGCTATGTGCTTCATGTTGATAAGACCACCGGCGTCCCCGGCAGATTCTGGACGGCGCCCCTGGTTGCCGAATGGGATGTCACCTATCCGGGACCGGCGTGGTAGAGAGAAAGCGGCGGCGGGATTATGCTTAACTATCTGTTACAAGTACTGGAAGCGGGTCTCGCCGCCGCAATCCTCCTGGGGTGCGTATTTGCCGCAGGGGGTGAAAAAAAACCGGCCCCACTCGCGCCGTGCCTTACCGGAACGGCGGCGGCCTTTGTCCTGGCGGTTTTACGGCGGACCACCGCCATTAACATGGGACGAGTCATTACCTTTGCCGCCATGCTTTGTTTTGTGGTGAGCGCAGTGTTTCTGGTTTCACTTTGGAAACCTGGTACCGCCAAGAAACAAAGGGGCATCCAGGGCGCTTTAGCGGCATTACTGCTCTTTTGTACTCTGCCTGCTGTATTCCTTTTTCCGACAGAATTTCTACTCGCCGGAGAACGGACCGTCAACACAGATTTCCTTTTTAAGTGGATAGGATATATTGCAGGGCTTGCGTTCGTTCTGTGCGCCGCGTTGGTCGTCTATAAAACAGCGGTTTCCACTGACGGGCAATATCACAAGAATAAAAAAAACCACAAAGGACACATCAAACCTATGGTTTGCGGACACGAAGAAGAGGATACGAAAATTCGTTCTTCCCTTTGTGTTCCTTCGTGTCCTTTGTGGTTAATTCTCCTAATCAACGCCGTATTTCTCATCAATATGCTGCATCAAGCCTGCACAATCCTGCAGTTTCTCTTTGCCCGGCGGATGATCCCGATGAACAGAACGGTATTCCGCCTTATAACACCGGCATTGAACCACCGGGAGTTTTTCCTTTTTGCAATCCTGGCGGTAACAGCAATTCTACCCATCATTGTTTTTCTTAAAAACATCCGTCCGCCGCTTACTCAGGCAGCAAACCCGGCGGAACGGCGGAAAATCCGGAAAGCGGCGATGACCCGGCGGGGGTACTGCCTGCAAACCTTGGTTCTCCTTGCAGCCGCACTGTTCCTGCTCGGCGCGGTAAAGCCCTATACCGAGCGCGGCGTGCAGCTTACCCCCGCCGAACCTATGCATATACAGGCCGGTGAAATCGTCATTCCCCTTGAAACAATAGAGGACGGGCGCCTTCACCGGTATAACTATAAGGCCCAGGATGGTATTGAGATGCGGTTCATCATCATCAAAAAGAACGAGGCCGCGTATGGCGTGGGGCTTGACGCCTGTGACATCTGCGGGCCCACCGGGTACTACGAGCGCAAGAACGAAGTAATATGCCGGCTCTGCGATGTGGTGATGAACAAGGCCACCATTGGTTTTCGCGGCGGCTGTAATCCGGTTCCCTTAGCCTACGTGTTACGCGGCGGGAACCTGATAGTGGAAACGATGAATCTTGAAAATGAACGGAACCGGTTCAAATGATAATAAGAAGGAGAACTAACGTATGAGTGTTGTTATCGTTGGCGGACATAAACGAATGGAATGCCGCTATAAGCGCATTTGCGAGGAGTATAACTACAATGCCAAAATATTTACCGAATGCGCCGGTCAATTTCAGTGCAAGATCGGCAGCCCGGATTTGATAGTGCTTTTTACGAATCCTGTTTCGCACACCATGGCGAAGGTCGCGAAAAACAAGGCGGCGCAGGATAATATCCTCTTGGTACAGTCGCACTGCGGAAGTTCTAACGCATTGCGCTCCATTTTAGAAAACAACAGGAGATCCTGATACCATGTTTTTTAGGATGGCCGGAGGCGCCTTATTCCGGCAAAAGGGTAAAATGCTGATGATTGCCGTAACCGTTGCGTTAGGCGCTTCCCTCGCCGCCGCAATGCTGAACGTGATGTTCGATGTGGGGGATAAGGTCAATCAGGAACTCAAAACCTACGGCGCCAATATTACTGTGCGGCCTCAAGGCGCATCGCTCTTGGATGAACTTTACGGCCTGGGCGAGGATACCCTTGCGAATAAGTACCTTAATGAAAACGAAATCCCGAACATCAAAACTATTTTCTGGGCCTTTAACATCGTGGATTTTACTCCCTACCTTAATGTACGGGCGAAATTCGGCCTTAAAGATGAAACCGTAAAACTCGTGGGTACATGGTTCCGCCATCACCTTGAACTGCCCACCGGTGAAACCTTCGATACCGGTATGCTCAATATGAAAAAATGGTGGACCTTTGATGTCGTGCAGGGTGATGATGATGCGCAGAGTTGTTATGCGGGGCGAATTTTTGCGGAGCGGAACGGCATCAAAACCGGTGACGCCATTACCCTGCAATCGGGCGATAGGAGCGCGTCATTTACCGTGCGCGGAATTTTCGATTCCGGTTCCGCCGAGGACGAAAATGTCTACGCCCCGCTTGATCGTGTACAGGAATTGGCGGACTTACGCGCTCTGGTAAGTTCCATCGAAGTGAGCGCCTTAACGACGCCGGACAACGAGCTTTCGCGCAGGGCGGCCCAGGACCCCAAAAGCCTTTCGATAAAAGAGTGGGACACCTGGTACTGCACCGCGTACCCCAGCGCGATTTGCTATCAAATCGACGAGGTGATAAGCGGCGCTGTTTCCAAGCCCCTGCGGCAGGTGGCCGAATCGGAGGGGAGCATATTACAAAAAACCCAGCTCCTCATGCTCCTTATTACGGTGCTGAGTTTAGCGGGGTCGGCCCTTGCCATATCAAATCTGGTCACCTCCAGTGTTATGGAACGGGCCGCCGAAATCGGGCTGCTCAAAGCCCTGGGCGCGGAAGGCCGGGCATTAGTTTTCCTGGTGCTGACAGAAATTGTGATTACCGGCATTGCGGGCGGCATGGTTGGTTATTTTGCGGGGCTTGGTTTCGCGCAAATTATCGGGCGGACGGTTTTTTCTCAGGCTATTGATATAAAGGGAATGGTGATACCCCTTACGGCGGCGCTGGTATTACTGGTAACCCTTGCGGGCAGCATACCGGCCATGCGTCTTTTACTGTCGCTGCGTCCTGCGGAGGTGCTGCATGGGAGGTAACATGACGAAACAGCAATTCTATGTGAAGATGGCCTTGAGTTCTCTCCTCAGGCGGCGAAGCAGGATGTTCACCGCCCTGCTTGCCATTGCCATCGGCGCGACCATATTGTCGGGCCTCGTTACCCTGTATTATGACATCCCCCGGCAAATGGGCGCGGAGTTCCGCTCCTACGGGGCAAACTTCCTCCTGTACCCGGCGGGAAGCGAGGCGGTAATGAGCAGGGAAGATGCGGCGGCGGCAACAGCATTACTGCCTGAGGGCGTGGTAGGAATCGCGCCCTACCGTTACCGGCAGGTAAAGATAAACGAACAGCCCTTTATGGCCGCCGGTACGGAACTGTCCGGGGCGCGGAAAACAAGCCCCTATTGGGGTGTCGAAGGCCGCTGGCCGGATACGGACGCTGAGGCGCTTATCGGTGAGGAGGTGGCGAACCGGATACGCCTTGTTCCGGGCAGCGTTTTTACGATTACCGGAACGGATGGCGGCGAACGGTTTGAGCGCAGTTTTACGGTTTCTGGGATCGTTAAAACCGGCGGCGTTGAGGAGGCGTTTATCTTCATGTCCCTTTCTGATTTTGCGTCCCTGAGCGATGCGCCGCAAACCAACCGTGACGGGTTTGATGTGGTTGAGTGCAGCATACGTGCGAATCGGGAAGTCCTTGAGGAAGCCGCTTCCCGTATCAACACGGGTACGGAGAACGTGGAAGCCCGCCTTGTACGGCGCGTTACCGAATCGGAAGGGGCGGTCTTAAGCAAACTGAAAAGCCTGGTGTACCTCGTTACGGTGATTGTACTCCTCCTGACGATGATCTGCGTGGCAACAACGATGATGGCGGTGGTAACGGAACGGCGGAAAGAGATAGGGCTCCGCAAAGCATTAGGCGCCTCAAACGAGGGTCTTATTGCGGAATTTCTCGGGGAGGCGGTCTTCCTTGGCGCAGGCGGGGGAATCCTGGGGGCGGCGCTGGGCTTTCTGTTTGCCCAGGGGGTAAGCATGAAAGTGTTTTTCCGGGCCGTTGAGTTTAACCCGCTCTTACCCCCCGCAACGGTATTTTTTGCGGCGCTCATTACCACCATAGCCTGTCTTGCGCCGGTACGAAGCGCGGCGCAGGTCGATCCGGCGCTTGTTTTAAGAGGAGAATAGGGCATGGCGATACTGGAATTAAAAGGCATTTCCAAAATTTACGGGAACCTTGCTGCTTTGA
>BOBW01000045.1 GCA_026002595.1 Spirochaetia bacterium
GTGTAATTCCTTATATAGCAAAGACTTATCGCGATCAACTGATAATTTTACTTCTCAAAAAAGCGGACATCATCGATCAGGTGTTACCCGCAATGTGCGGTTAAACATAAACAAAATTGACGGCAGGGAAAGACCGCAAGGAGACTTCAAAGTGAAGCGAAACAAATTTTTTGTGCAAACTGCCCGCAGGGCGGCAGGAGTGCTGGCACAAGCGGCTTTAGCCGCCGTGCTGACATTCGGATTGGTTCTGGCCGGATGCGATCTTGGCGGCGGGGGCAACAATGGCGGCGACGATGATCCCACCGTGACCGACGTATCCGTGGACGGGCCGTCAATAGTACTCAAGGGCGGGACCGCGGAATTCAGTGCGGTGGTGTCGGGAGATAACAGTCCTTCCCAGAACGTCACCTGGTCTGTCGAGTACTGCGATGAAGGGACAACCATCAGCACAAGCGGGGTTCTGTCTGTCGACCCAGGGGAAAGCACCACATATCTGATCGTCAAAGCGACTTCACAACTTGACAATACTAAATACGGAACAAAAAATGTGAGCGTCAAAGGGAGCAGTACGGCTGTAATAACCAACGTTACTATCAGCGGGTCGTTGACCGTGGGCAGCACCCTGACGGCAACGGCACAGGACGGCCCCAGTTATACCGCTAATATTGTTACCGATGCAACGTTCCAGTGGAAGAGCGCCGATAGCTACTTTGGGTCCTATACCAACATCGCAAGCGCAACAAACCCAACCTACACCCTCGTTGCAGGCGACCAGGGCAAGTATATTAAGGTGGAAGCGGACAACGCCGCGACAACCATTGCGGTAACCTCCGAATATGCTTACGGGCCGGTGCTGGCGGCAGGTTCGACGCCAAAGAGCATAACCATTACCGGCGCATCGGCGATGAATGGCAAAACTGTCTATGTCTATGTGAGAGCTGGAATCGAAGATACTATAGCTGGCGGTTGGACCGGCTATACCTTCGAAAACGGTACGCTAACTGTCCCCCTGAAAGCGCCCCCCACTGGGGATAGCGCCTGGGCCGGCAGCGGGGAGTATTACCTGTTGGTACAGTATTCGAACGGTGGTGACTATGATAACTATTGGTATACCAATGATACTACATACCGCGTCCTCTATAACATAAGCGACGCGAACTCCTCTATCCCATGGAGTAAATTTGCTCTTAATCCCGTCGAAGTTGCGACGGAATACCGGGGAACCTATGATGACTACGCCAGCCCCGGCCCATCTGATTTTGCCAGGTTGGTAGTAACAGCCACCACTGCTACAGCAAAAGATGGCGGCGGTAGCACGCTCTACGTATATGACGGCGTATACACCGTTCCCGGCGGCAATGTTAGTGGTTTTATGTCCGGGACCTGGTGCTATGTCTATCGTCAAGGGGACAAAGTCGGTATAGGTTTAAGGGTGTCTCCTGCAACTTTTATTGGTTTAGGAGAAACCGGCGCTAATGACCTCATATCTGAGGCGGAGGATTCTAATGGTCTTTCGTTCAGTCCCGCCCCCAACCTTTCCGGTATAGACGACGAAGTGCCTGACTTTGTCGGCAGCAAGTTGTAACAGCAGAGGAAACGCAAAGGCGCCTGTTACCAAAAACGCCCCCAAGAACCCGCCAAGAACTCGCTTGTGCGAGGGAGGGTTCACGGGGGCGTTCCTTGGCCGGGGCGCATTAGCGGAAAGACAGCCTTTTTTGCCGTGCAAATCGAAAATAAAGGCAAGAAACAGCCCGCAGTATGGCTGCCGCTTGAAAAAAGCCTGTTTTGGGGCAGCCTACTAAATTTAGTAGGTAAAAAAACCGCCAAAAAATCCAAAAATACTCCAACCTACTAAATTTAACAGGATTCCAAACCGCCATTCCATCCGTATTATTTCCGCAAGTTTTAAACGAAAAGGAGAGGCAATCCAATGAAGCAGGAAACCACAAGCGCAGACCGGGCCGCACTGGCGGCCTTTTACCCCGAATACCGCAGGGAGTCTGTATGACCGCGGAACTAAAAGAGGTGATTGAACATATGTCCATAGAGGAAAAACTGGCCCTGCTTCCCGATACCGGCAAGGCGTATCTGCGGGGCTACCTTGACCGTGCCTTGTTTGAAGTTCGCCGGACTCAGGACGGTAATTATAATGAAGAGGAAGAAAAAAACCGCTAAGGTGACTTCGAACCTTCGGTTCGCGGCGCGCAAAGGGAAGAAGCTTTTCCACTCTTCCTTCGTCGCCTTTGGCGCCTTCGCGGTTAAAAATTTTTCAATTCTTTGAAGAAGCACGGATTACGGGTTAATACCAAGTTTTTTACTGAACAATGGGCCGGGCTTTGTAGCCATCCCATTGAAAATCCCGCAAATGCGGGTCATTGGAGAGCACAGTGGCATTTAAGTTAATCGCGGAAGCGGCAATAAGCGCGTCAGGTAAAAGCATTGCCTTGGGTTCGGCGCGGCGGATTAAAACGGCTTTCTCCAGGGCGTATTCATCTATATCTGCCCAGAGAAACCACGAAAGCAGAGCGCGGGCTTCGGTTTCCTCTGCGCTTGACATAATCGGCTTGGCGAGCGTTTCAACCCAGATCACCGGATTAATATATAGTTCGCAGTCCGGCAAAGTGTCGATAAACGCCGCAAAATCCAGCTTGTGGTTCAACGTATCAATGAGGACATTACTGTCCGCCATAAAGCGTGGTTTTTCCATATCAATCACGGTGGCGTTTGGCAGGATCGGGATTCCAGGGGTCACGGTGGCTCCATTCCCCCCGCATTGCCCGAATATCTTCTATGCAGTTCTCCCAGGGATTAGCCGCCCACGCACCATAAGCGCGGCGAAGGGCACGGCGAAAATCATCGCTGTTGCTCTGGCCTCTGGCATCCTCCGGGACTGCGGCTTTTTCTCTAACCACCGCATGCGTAAAGGTCAGGACAACCGGCCCGGCCGGAACCTCGCGGGGCACCTCAATCCTCCCTTGCGCAAGCAAGATCTTGCCGGTGGTTTGCCGGAATTTCAACGGTTTGTGTAACACTCATGGGACAAACATAGCATGAAATCAGCCAAAAAACAAGGTTCAGGAACTATAGCAGAGCGGGCAACCTGCGCCCGGCAAGGGGCGTTTTGTCGCAAAAAATGGGGCTTTTTTTTGATTAACGTGATTGCGCCCTACAATCACTTCATCGGTCAAACTTTCTTTAGATTAACGTGGTTGCGTTCTACAACCACTTCATATGCACAAGGTAAGGAGCAATCCTAAAATGACAGGTATTAATACCAGGCTTGGGTACACTGAATCGGGATATTGTTACGCTGGACAAGTTCCTCAACCTTTAGGAGCGCCTTTTGTCCATAGCCGCTTGCCGGGCTGTCATCGGCGGCTTTTTTCAGAAGCTTGCCCTGCATATTGGCAATATCAAACAAAACCTCGCCGGATTCGCCCTTGCCCTCCGGCTGATATTCGTAGACAAGAGTTCCATCGTGATATTCTTTCAGCTTCAACAGATTCATTGCGCTTCCTCCTTACGTCGTATCGCGGCGGCATAGTCAAACTGCTCACTCGCTTTGATATGCGCCTCGGTATAGTTCAATCCCTTGCTTTCCATGAGGGAAAGTTCAAGGTATTCATGTTCCAAAAGAAGGTAATCTTCCTCTTGAATGTCCGTGCCATCGGTCAAACGCTGCCACGAGACCGCCATATTGTAGTCAGGGTCGAACCGTACCGGCTCATCATACCCCAGATCGTGTCTGGCAAAAAAGATATGGCTTTTTACCTTCTCAATTTTCACCGCTTCCCAGCCGGTGTTTCCGGCTATGGCCGCTATGTCGGTTGTACGCTTGCGTACTTCCTCATAAAAGCGTTGGGCATGGGCATTCCGCCGTTTCCCATCACTGACCGGAATCGCCCCGCTTGCGCCGGTTATGTCAATCCCCGACCCCATGTCTTAACTATACGTTTTTTGCGGACAAGAGGCAAGGGAATGTACAGGAGCAAGCGTAATATGATAACCCATGGAGCGGGCAACCTGCGCCCATTTGAAGAAATTGAACCACAAAGCTGTCCAGGGACAGCGGGACACGTCGAACCTTTGGTTCGCGGGCACAAAGGAGAAGATGAAAGGATCGATTTTTCCTTCCCCTTCGTGTACTTTGTGGTTAAAAATTCTTTAATTTTTTGCGGTAGATGAGGTTACTACGGTATTTTGACGGATACGTTGTATTCAGGAATGGGTAACATTCCAAATACCGAGAACATATTTTTTAACGCGCTTGCGGCGGGGTAAAATGCTTACCGTGTTTTCCCATCAGCGGAAAGGAATTTTTGTATGGCAGCATTACAATCGGGAATCGTTCTGGACGAAGGGGAAACCCTGATCGTAGAACTGGAAGCGGAACTTTGGGCGGCAAGCTCAAATCCTATCGCGCAGTTGATAGGAACAATCAGGCGGGTGATCTCCTCAATTCTTGGGTTCAAGAAGAAGGGCTTTGTGGTCATTACCGACAAGCGGGTGATTGAGGTATACAACCAGATTCAGTGCTATGTGATCAATACGGGGAAACACGTTAAATACCTGATTCCTTCCAGTATCATGGAAGCCGGTTACTCCAAACGGGCAACCTGCGGATTTTTCTGCCCTGCCTATTACTTCTACTATCAGGGACATACTCAAACAACCAGTATTCTCCTGAAAGGCGCAGACGAAGCGCGGGCTCAACAGGTTGTAGATGCCTTCTATAAGGCTATCGCCAAATAAGGCCGGGGAATGCCATGAAATATTTCAGGGTTCTTTATTTGAACAGCTACGCTCTGCTGCTGATTTTATCGGGGGTTCTTATCCTTTTGCCGCCTTTCCATAAAATATCGCGGGTTTTCCTGTGTTTTCAAATAATTGCCGCCCTGAAATGTTTCATGGTTTCCTTCAGGCTTTTTTCCGCATGGAATGAAAAGAAAAGGATGATGGCCCTTCTTTTTAACCGGAACCAAAGGGAATTCCGAGCGGATACTTTCAAAGTATATATGCAGGCGCCCTGCTCCCGGCTTCTGGTAAAATCCGTGCTGAAACAACTGGGACAAAAACAACACTACCGGGACTTGCTGATATATAAACCGTCGCTGCTTCAATCGATTAAGGAAACCATACGCCCCGTAGATACGAAAATTTACATAAATGAGGATGTACTATGACTAATTTTTTGTTTAGAAACAAAACGACTTCGGTTGTTACCATTGTGATCTGTATCATTGTTGTATCAGGTCAATTTGCGGTCTCCGCAGTTAAAAATTTTACGACTAAGCTTGTGGAAGAAAAAGCAGCATGGATTGAAGGTATCATTGTTGAAGAAGTTCCTGATAACCGGATCATTACCGAAGGCGTCCCTGTTTCATTCATACCGGAGGCAATCAGCGAGACGCGGTCTCTTCTGCCGGATGAAATACCAATAGATATCGCCGTTGTTGACAGGATTGTAAACGACTATTACCAAAAATTGGCGGACAGGGCGTTCAGTCAAATTGAAGGCAAGATGAGTATCATTGAGCAGCACAAGAATGAAAACAACATGATTACCCTCCATTCAATAATTGCCGCGCTGAAAGAGGGCGTATTTTTCTACTTAAACCGGGTGTATCTTATCATCCGATTGCTTATTCTTGGCATTTTATTGATATATGCCGGATGCTGTGCATATACCGCATATAAGGGGCGTTAAATATGAACACACAGGCAATAATCACCACCGTCATCGGCTGCGCTTCCCACATAACAGTCCGTGCAGGGGTAATCCTAAAATGACGCATACCAAAAAACTGGCCGTGCTTATCGCTCTTCTTGCCCTGCTGTTTGTGTCCTGCGATTGGGACGAGGTCTTGAGCGATTCCCTTGACTATGACCTTCACGGCACATGGGAACGCTCCAGCGGATATGCATGGGGAAAAATTGAACTGGATTTTTACCGTGACACCATCAAAATAAGCGGCTACATAGCGCATTTGCAGGATTTTGCCCACGATATTACCCTGGAAGCCTATACCGAAGACGGAAACCTCTACATTAAACAAAGAGGCGCATGGCAAAACGCCGCCCGGTACACCCGCTGGCATTCAGGCGGATATCCCCGGGATGAAATGCTCACCCTTCAGGGCGGCGACTTTCCCGATGAGGACTTGAAGCGGATTAGCAATTAACCTGGTTATTGAGGATTGATGACTTACTACAAGGGTAAAGCCTGGAAGATGAAAGAGAATTTGTACTATCACTGTGAAGATGAACTACTTCCCTTCCCGCTTCGCCATACTTTTAAGCAGAATGGCGTCAACAACTTCATCAATAAGCGCCTTTGCATCGGCGGACAGGAGCCGGTATTTTGCCAGCAGTGAAGCATCGGCGGGGGAAAGGCTGAGATCGGAAACTGAAAATATTTCCCCCTCCCCGCTGCGGAGCCATTCCATATTGACATAGAAAACACGGGAAACAGAATCAAAGAAACGGGAACTGGGGTTGGTCTTTTTTCCCGTTAATATCATGGATACATATGCCTGGGTGAACCCTATCTTTTGTGCAAAATCTTTTTCTTTCATATTTAAAGTGAAAATAAGGTTTCTTAACCGCTTGTCTAACATGCCATTTTCTCTGGTTATACAATACCGGTATTTTATAACCCGGTCAATTCAGATTTCCGGATTAATATTCTTGACACCGGACTTAGTTATATATATTATTAACTCATTTAATATCCTGACTAATGGAGTTTTTTACAAATTTTTGTCTTGAAAGGGGATAAAGCGGATGGGAAAAACAGACATGGCAAAGAACCTGAATGAGATGCTCTTTGAGGAAAAAATAAGGCTCCTGTCTGAAACGGAAAAGGCCTATATACGCGAACGTATAGAAAAAGCGATAATAGATTCCCAAAGGGCTCGGGCGGAAAAAAAGCGGACACAAAATTGCTGCTGTTAATATGGTTCCCGGCTCCCTAGTTTTTGCCTTCTTTTTTTAATAAACTGATAAAGCTATGTCTGCCAAACGGCGCCTGAAATGGCTCACTTTTATTATAGGGCTGATCCTGCTCTCCTCCTGTTCCCAGCGGCTTGGCTGGGGAATCTTGCTTTGGACTTCCGAGGAGCCGGCGATCCCTTCGGGGACAATGCTGCCGGTGTATATCAGGTCCAATATTGACCATGTGTGGGTCGTTGGGATCCCCGAGGCGTTCAGGGTAAAGGGGGAACTCAATAAGTTTGAGGTGCCCCAGTCACAGTTTGAATTTTCGGGGAGTAAAAGAAAGGCGAGGCAGCGGGCGGCGGAATTCGCCCAATATGCGCTTCTCTACGCGGAAAACCTGCAGGACGGGCTGCCCATCCGGCAGGATGCGGACAATAGTTCCCGGCGGGTGTACCGGCTTAAAACCGGGGAGATCATCAAGATACTCGCCCAAGTGGAGGGGGCGCCCGCCATCAGTACCACCGGGGACCCCCTGCCCGGCGACTGGTACCGGGTAATGGCCGAGGATGGTACCATGGGCTACTGTTTTTCCTACCGGCTCAAGCTCTTTGAGCATACCGGGGGGACGCTGGCGGGGGCCATAGCGGATATGGAGGCGGAGGAAGACCCGGATCTGGAAAATTTACTGGCCAAAACCTGGTCCCCGGAATCCTACGGGACCATGATCGCCAACGGGCGCATCGATCTTGAGGAGCTTTCCCGGCACTGGCGCTTCTCCCCCGGTCAGGATACGGGAACGGCCCGTATCTACCTGCCCGGTCTGGACCAGACTTTTTCCCATACGGGAATTCGGGCGGCGGGGGAACAGACCTGGCGTTTTGAGGGGACCAATCTCCAGATGAGCCTGCGGTCCGACACGACCCTGGCGGTGCAGTTCTCCACGCCGGGAAGGGCCCTGGAGAGCCTGCTTTTTACCGCCCTGCCCGCGGAGGTCGACGACCTTATCATGCAGGAAACTGCCCGGCGGGAGGAGCTTTTCAATAATATATACAACCATGGGCCCGCTTTTGTAAGCAACAATTACGGGACCCTGATCTTCGGTGAGGCGGAGGATTTTGTCTGGACCGATAACCGGCTGCTTGTCCCCCAGGTGATCCCCGTAACGGCCCTGGGCTCAGGGCTTATCACCATGGACCTCTACCTTTCCCCGGAAATGCAGAACCTCTATGAGGGGGCCTTTTCCCTTTATTTCGACGGAATCAGCGGGAAGGCCGCAATAGTACGCTTTATGTATGCCCAGGACGCCCAGGGTTTCCGCCTTGAGTATGTGCCGGATACGAGCCTTGACGGAAACATGGTTGTGAGGCGGGCCTCTTCCCCCACCATGATCTACTTTTACCGGGCGGAGTATTAGAGGGATGAGGTAAATCGATGGCCTTTGTACAGTTTTCAAAAGTGTCCCTTGCCTTTGGCGACCGGGATATCCTCAAGGACGTAAGTATCCACCTTGCCGCAGGTTCACGGGCGGGCCTTGCCGGGGCGAACGGCTCGGGTAAATCAACGTTGATGAAGGTCCTCGCCGGAAAGCTTGCCTCCGATTCAGGTGAGCGGGCCATCCAGAAGGAAAGCCGCATCGTGTACCTGCCCCAGTCGGGGATTGTCCACCACGGCTCCACCCTGCGGGAGGAGGCGGAAACCGCCTACGAGGTTATCCAGGAGATGCTTCATAAAATGGAAGAAATCGGCGGCCATCTGGAACAGACCAAAAGTGATGACAACCGTACCGCAGGGCTGCTGGACGAGTACCACCAGATTCAGGAAGCGGTTGAGAATTCCGGCTATTACCAGCGGGAGGCCAGCATCGCAACGGTCCTGTCGGGGCTCGGCTTTTCCGAAGGGGATCTGCGCCGGGACACCGGGGAATTTTCCGGGGGCTGGCAGATGCGTATCGCCCTGGCCAAGGCCCTGCTGGAACGGCCGGACATCCTCTTACTCGATGAGCCCACCAACTACCTTGATATCGAGGCCAGGGGCTGGCTGGAAAACTGGCTTAAAAATTACACCGGGGGCTACCTGCTTGTTTCCCATGACCGCTACTTTCTGGACGTTACGGTCAACGAGGTCTACGAGCTTTTTCAGGGCAATCTGAAACGCTACGTGGGAAATTACAGCGCCTACGAAAAGATCCGGGAAGTTGAGATCGAAAGCCTGATGAAGCGCTATGCGGAGCAGCAGGAAGAAATTGCCAAATCCGAAGACCTGATCCGCCGTTTCCGCTACAAGGCCTCCAAGGCCGCCATGGTTCAGGAGCGGATCAAAAAACTGGAAAAAATGGAAAGCCAAGGGCTCCGTATCGAAATCCCCGAATCCCTCAAGAAGATCAGCATCACCTTTCCGCCGCCGCCCCACTCGGGCCGCATTGCCCTGACCATTGACGGCATCGGCAAAAGTTACGGCCACCGCCGGGTACTCTCCGATGTGGATTTATTGATGGAATCCGGGGAACGACTGGTGGTAGTTGGCCGCAACGGTGCGGGCAAGTCTACCTTACTGCGGATCATCGCGGGCCGGGACCGGGACTTTGAAGGGAAGGTGAACTACGGCGCGGGAATCGCTGCGGGCTATTTTTCCCAGGACGCCGCCGAGACCATGACCGGCTCCGAGCAGGTGATCGACTTTATGGAGGCCGAAGCCCCCACGGCCCTGATCCCCCGTGTGCGGGACATGCTGGGCGCCTTCCTCTTCCGGGGCGACGATGTGCACAAGCCCATCAATGTATTATCCGGGGGTGAAAAGAGCCGACTCGCCCTGTTGCGGATGCTCCTTAAACCCATGAACTTACTTATCCTGGACGAGCCCACCAACCACCTGGACCTTCAATCCAAGGACATTTTGCTGGACACATTGAAGGCCTTTACGGGCACCATCATCTTTGTCTCCCATGACCGGGCCTTTATGGAGGCCCTGTCCACCAAAACCCTGGAACTGAGCGTTACCAAATCCACCCATGGCAAGGGAATGCAGAGCGTCCACCGTCTGTTCTACGGCAACTACGCCTATTACCTGGACCGGCTTGAGCGGGAAGCGGCAGAGGGCGCGGCGGGAAAGGTGCCAGGCACCAATTCTGCGACAACGCCGGACACCGTTACGGCGGACGCCGAAAAGGCGATGCAAACGGCGCCTGACACCAAGGCCGCTCCTAACGATCCCCGTTTTTCCGGGGTATCCACCAAGTCGAATCCCCAGGTGATTTTAATCAAGCGGCCCCAGGAAGCGGGGACCGCAGGTTCAGCGCCAAAAGTTCCCGGTTCACCAGCAACGTCTCCGGCCCTGAGCCGGGAGGCGGCAAAGCAGCGGCAGACACTGATCCGCCGGCTTGAAAAACAGGAGGCGGAGATCCTGAAGGAACTGGAAACCCTTGACGGGGAAAAGAAAAATCTGGAGGCTGAAATAAGCCGCCCCGAAGTTTACAGTAACGGGGAAAAGGCCAGGGCGGTGCAGGCAAAACTGAACGAATGCACGGCGGCGCTTGAAGCAAAGACCCATGAATGGGAAGCCAAGGCGGAAGAACTCAATCTCATTAATAATGAATCATTATAAGGAGGCAATATGCAAGTTTTAAAAACACCGCGTGGGTTTGAGGATCGGGGCGTTTTCAGTATTCTGGAAACCCTGGATGTGGACACGGGCAAGCGGACGGTTCTGCGGGAATTTGATGATACCATCGAAGCGCCGAACTGGACACAGGATGGTCAGTATCTGATCTACAACAGCAAGGGCCGGATCTACCGTTACGAATTGGTAACAGGCGCCATCACGGAAATTTATACCGGGGCCATTACCCATTGCAACAACGATCATGTGTTGAGCCCGGACGGTAAATCAATCGCCGTGAGCCACGGTACCTTTGAGGACGGCCAGTCCCGGATCTATGTGGTTCCCCTCACCGGGGGCGAGCCCACCCTGATCACCCCCATCGCTCCCAGCTACCTCCACGGCTGGTCCCCGGACGGCAGAACCCTTGCCTACTGCGCCGAGCGGAACGGCCAGTACGACATCTACACCATCCCCGTCTGGGGGGGCCGTGAAAAACAGCTCACCAATGTTCCCGGCCTGAACGACGGCCCGGAATACAGTCCGGACGGCAAACACATCTGGTTCAACTCAACCCGCTCAGGATTGATGCAGCTCTGGCGGATGGAAGCGGACGGCTCCAACCCAACCCAAATGACCTTTGACGAAAGCAACAACTGGTTCGGCCATGTTTCACCCAACGGCGAACGGGTGGCCTTCATCGCGTACAAGAAAGGCGATGTGGAGCCCAACAATCATCCGCCGAACAAGAATGTGCAGCTCAGGTTGATGAGTGCCAAAGGTGACGCTAAAGGTCATGACTTCAAGGTGATTGCGGAATTCTTCGGCGGGCAGGGAACCATCAATGTGAATTCCTGGTCCCCGGACAATAAGACCATCGCCTTTGTTTCCTATCGTTTGAAGTGAAGTCCGCCGTCCTTGCTGTCCGCAGTAATACTGTCGCCTTCTTTTATTTTTCCGGCGATGATGAGTTTGGCCAGCGGATTTTCCAGTTCACTCTGGATGGTCCGCTTTAAGGGCCGCGCGCCGAACATGGGATCGTAGCCCCGCTCCGCCAGAAATTTCTTTGCCTCGTTAGTGAGCTTGAGGTTTATCTTCCGGTCCTCAAGACGGGCGGTAAGGCGGGCGGCCTGTATTTCCACAATTTTACTAATCTCATCTTTACCCAATCGGTTAAAGATCACCGTCTCGTCGATGCGGTTTAAAAATTCCGGGCGGAAACTTTGCTTTAAAAGTTCCATTAGGCCGTCTTTGATTTCCTCAGTATTTTTCGCTTCCAGGATCAGATCCGATCCGAGGTTGCTGGTCATAATGATAATCACGTTCTTGAAATCCACCACCCGGCCCTGTCCGTCGGTAAGGCGGCCGTCGTCGAGGATTTGGAGGAACACGTTGAACACTTCCGGGTGGGCCTTTTCGATCTCGTCAAAGAGGATCACGCTGTAGGGCCGGCGGCGCACCGCTTCGGTAAGCTGGCCCCCCTGCTCATAGCCCACGTATCCCGGAGGCGCGCCGATAAGGCGGCTCACCGAATGTTTCTCCCCGTATTCACTCATGTCGATCCGGGTAAGGGCCTTCTCGTCGTTGAATAAAAAATCCGCCAGTGTTTTTGCAAGCTCGGTTTTTCCCACACCGGTGGGGCCGAGGAAAAGAAAGGAACCCAGGGGACGGGCGGCATCGGAGAGCCCGGCCTTGTTGCGGCGGATCGCATCCGCCACGGCTTCCACCGCAGGGCCCTGCCCCACTACCCGCTGTTCGAGAACTTTTTCCAGATCGAGGTACTTTTGCAGTTCACCGGAAAGCATCTTGGAAATGGGAATGCCGGTCCAGGTTGCCACCACCTGGGCAATGTCCTCTTCGCTTACCTCTTCCCGCAGTAATGCTGTTGTGCCCTGACCGTCCGCTCCTTCCCGCTTTTTTTCCATTGCATCGGTAAGTTCCGTGAGCTTCTGCTGCGCCTCGGGGATACGGCCATGTTTTACTTCTGCGGCCCTGGACAGATTGCCCTCACGCTCCCAGCGGCTTTCTTCGATCTTGAGTTCTTCGATCTGCTGTTTGATTTCCCGGATACCCTGGATGTCTTTTTTCTCGCCCTCCCAGCGGGCCTTCATGGCGTCCCGCTCGGAAGTGAGATCGGCAATTTCCTTTTCCAGTTTGCCCAGCCTGTCCTTTGAGGCGGCGTCTTCCTCTTTCTGGAGGGACTGCTTCTCAATCGAAAGCTGTAACAATTTCCGTTCCAGCTTGTCCAGTTCCGTGGGCCGGGAATCCAGTTCCATCTTGAGCCGGCTCGCCGCCTCGTCCACAAGATCAATGGCCTTGTCCGGCAAAAAGCGGCTGGTAATGTAGCGGTCCGACAGTGTTGCCGCGGCCACCAATGCCTCGTCCTTGATCCGCACGCCGTGATGCACTTCGTAGCGTTCCTGCAGGCCCCGCAGTATTGCTATGGTGTCCTCAACCGAAGGCTCCGCGGTGTAGACCTGCTGGAAACGCCGTTCCAATGCGGCGTCCTTTTCGATATGCTTGCGGTATTCGTCCAGGGTTGTCGCACCGATACAGCGCAGTTCCCCACGAGCCAGTGCGGGCTTGAGCAGATTGGAAGCGTCGGTAGCGCCCTCTGCGGCCCCGGCTCCGACTAATGTGTGGAGTTCATCAATGAATAAAATGATATTCCCGTCTGCGGCCTGCACTTCATGGATCACCGCCTTGAGGCGCTCCTCAAATTCGCCGCGGAACTTTGCCCCTGCAACCAATGCGCCTAAATCCAGGGCCAACAGCTTTTTGCCCTTGAGGCCCTCGGGCACGTCTCCGGCAACGATGCGCCGGGCAAGGCCCTCGGCAATGGCGGTCTTGCCAACACCGGGCTCGCCGATGAGGACCGGGTTGTTCTTGGTGCGCCGGGAAAGGACCTGCATCACCCGGCGAATCTCCTCGTCCCGGCCGATCACGGGATCAAGCTTTTCCTGCCGGGCCAGGGCGGTGAGGTCCCGGCAATATTTATCCAGCACCTGGTACTTTTCTTCCGGGTTCTGATCGGTGACACGGGTATTGCCCCGGACCTGTTTAAGGGCCCCCAGGATGGCGGTTTTGGTGACCCCGGCCTTCTTTAAAAGATCCGATGCCTTTCCCTCACCTGCGGCGATGGCAATCAGTATATGCTCGGCGGAAACAAATTCATCTTTCAGGGAAGCCGCTTCGGCTTCGGCCTTGGCAAGAATTTTTGAGGCTGCGGAGGAAAAGTAAACCTGGGCCGCCTCCCCGTATATCTTGGGATTCGCCGCGGCAAGTTCCTCAACCTGGGCCGTAATGGCGGCCGTGTCCCCCCCGATGCGCTCGATAAGGGGCCGCACGATCCCGTCCTCCTGCCGCAGCAGGGCAAGGAGGATGTGCTCGGTCTCAACCTGGGAATGATCGTCCTTCTGTGCAATGGCGGAGGCCGCGTTCAGGGCCTCCTGCGCTTTAATGGTCAATTTTTCGTAATTCATTTTTTAATCCTTTTCTATAAGATACGAAAAGGGAGGCGGCGCAGGCAACATGAAAAATCATCCGCCCTCATCGTGCTACCCGTGCGGAAATTCCCCGGCAAGGCGGCCATTGACAACGATGCTTTACATGGTCATTGAGGGAGCGCGGCTATAAAAAGTCTTGTACGCCCGATAGAAGGCAGAGTAATCGTTAAAGCCCGATCCATCGGCCGCTTCCTGCATACTTGCCCCGGCGAGGATTGCCTCCCGGGCCTTTCCCAGGCGCTTAATCTGGAGGTATCTGTTACACGTGGTTCCCATAACCTGGCGAAAAAGCACGTTTAGGTGGTTCTTGCTGATGTTACATTGCTCTGAAACGGTGTCCAGGGTATCCGGGAAATCAAACAGCAGATCGAAGAACTCAAGA
>BOBW01000046.1 GCA_026002595.1 Spirochaetia bacterium
CCCCCCCCCCGTGTATTTCGCGTTAATGTAAGCTTTTACCCAACATACCATTTATTTTCTCATCCCAGAGGCTTTGATGCGCCATGAAGCCGCGCCATTGCTCCGCCGTATGCTGCCTTATATCCTTACTGCTCTCGCCGCCGCTTTACTCTCAGGAACCGCCTTCCATCTACGACAATCTGGACAAACTGGAGAGCTTGCTGCTCGATACGCTCTCCAACAGCGAGCAGCAGAGCAGACAGTTGGAAGACTTGAACAGGACCTTGACCGAGAACGAACAAATACTGCACGAGCGCGAACAATTATTGACGGACTTACGGACTCAGCTGACCGCAATGTCAGAAACCTTTCAGAAGCAATCGGACTTATCCGCGAAATACGAGCGCAGCTCAAGGTTTTGGAAGCGCTTTACGCTGATAGGGATACCGGTAACGGCGGTAATTAGCGCGGGAGTAACGGCGGCAATAATGCTGGCCGCGAAGTAGGACAGGGATTTCCGGCTCTCGGTATGAGGGCTTCTAAGTAAAAGCCGTAACGGGCTTAAAACGTAAAGGAGATTTCTTATGAACAGGAAATCAGTTTTTTCAAAAGCAGCTTTAGCGGTGATGCTGGCCTTGTGCTTGACGCTCACCGCTTGTCCGCCGGACGGCGGCGGTGACATCACCGCCCCGGTGTTAAGCGCGGGCAGTGTGAGTGATCTGTCCACCGCAGCGGGAACCACCGCCACCCTCAAGTTTAGCTCCGATGAAGCGGGAACCTACTATTATGTGGTATTGGCGGCAAGTGATGCCGTGCCTGATGAGGCGACAGTAAAAGCACAAGGTACTGCGGCAGCAAAGGGAACGGATGCGGCAACTGCGGCGGAAAATACCATTGCGGTAACCGGCCTTACCCCAAGTTCTACCTACACGGCCTACATCGTTGTGGAGGATTCGTCGGGTAACCTTTCAGCCATACTGTCTATTAGTGATGTAAACCCGGTAATGCCGGGAACCCCGGATACTACCGCCCCGGTGTTAAGCGCGGGCAGTGTGAGCGATCTGTCCACCCCAGCAGGAACCACCGCCACCCTCAAGTTTACCTCCAATGAAGCGGGGACCTACTATTATGTGGTGCTGGCGGCAAGTGATGCCGCGCCTAATGCGGCGACCGTGAAAGCACAAGGTACTGCGATAGCACAGGGAACGGCGGCGGCAATTGCGGCGGTAAACACCATCCCGGTAACCGGCCTTACCCCAAGCTCTACCTACACGGCGTATGTCGTCGTGGAAGATGCGGCGGTTAACCTTTCGACCGTACTGACGATAAACGGCGTAGATCCGGTAATAGGCACTGCCGATGTCGTTGTTAGCGCCCTTAACCTGACCGCCCTGGTAACGGCCCCGGTTAAAGACGCGACCCCGCTTACCCCGTCAATTAATCAAACCCAGTACACCGGAACCATTGCCTGGACAAACAGCTCCGGCACGGCTCATACCAGCGCATTTGCCGCTTCAACCGTATACAAGGCCGTTGTTACCCTGACGGCACAACCCGGCTATACCTTTACCAGTGTTGCGGCGAACAGCTTTACGTACTCAGGCGCAACCGTAACCAATGCGGCCGATAGCGGCACGGTAACCATCACCTTCCCGGCAACAGCCGCTGCCGTTGTAACCGCACTGGCCCTGGATACCCTGGTAACGGCCCCGGTTAATGGCGCGACCCCGGATACTTCGCCGATTAATCAACCCCAGTACACCGGAACCATTGCCTGGACAAACAGCTCCGGCACGGCTCATACCAGCGCATTTGCCGCTTCAACCGTATACAAGGCCGTTGTTACCCTGACGGCACAACCCGGCTATACCCTTACCGGCCTCACGGCGAGCAGCTTTACGTACTCAGGTGCAACATCGGTAACCTTTGCGGCCGGCAGCGGCACGGTAACCATCACCTTCCCGGCAACAGCAGCTGGTTATACTATAGCCAACGCAGCAAGCCCCGACCTGAAAACAAAGTTCGGCGTAGGCACGGCAAGTGCGGCCTTTACCAGCCTGCACAATCTGATTTCCTACCCAGATGGAACCGACGACTTTGACACGATAATCGACCTTGGCGACTATATTGATCTGGATACATTGACCATCACGGGGTCCGGTACGATAACCGATGCGGCGATAACCGGCGGCACTGACAGGGGCAACCTCCTGCGCCTTATTGTGGTTGGCAAGAATTCATTTAAGAGCGGTACTGCGGCTGCTAATAATCTCAGCGCCCCCAACCATGTGGTGTTCCAGTTCCAGAATATTCCGGTTACGCACATGATGAACTCCAACAATTCCAACGAAGGCGGCTACAAGGATAGCGAAATGCGGGTCTACCTTACCAACGATTTCCTGCCGGGGCTTATAGCCGCAGGTGTGCCGGAGAGCGTCCTCTGGGCGCCGTCCCGCAGGGTGTGGAACGGATACCTGTCGACCGAGAGCGGATCATCATCAACAAATACGGTGGTGGATACGATAGATGATGTGCTCTGGCTCCCCACCGTATATGAAATGTTGGGGATACGCAACACCTCGTCACAAAGGGAGGTTACTGCGGGCCAGGCAAAGCTTGAATACTACGATGCTACGAACCGCATAAAATATGACAGTAGTAGCAGTGCTATCTCTTACTGGACTGCTTCGCCCTGGTCTATGCATATCTCCACTTTCTGCAATGTGAACTCCTCCGGTGCGGGCGCCGACGACTCTGCGTATGAATCGAATGGTGGCTGCGCCCCCGCTTTCTGTGTCAAATAGCGCGCAAGCGGTATTTGACACGAACATCGCAGACCGCAGACCTATGGTATGCGGTCTGACGGTTCGATAAATCCCGCCCCCTTGTGGGGCGGGTTACCGGGGATACCATACGGCCCCCGGTATACGGCAGAACAGCGCCGGACGGAAAAACCGTGTGTTACACGGAGGCGGCGCATACAAAGGGGGTCGCCCTTAGACGGCAGACCCCCATACTTGAAAGCGGGAAGGGGAACGGCTCTTGTGGGCTAAGCCCCCTCCCGTTATTGGAAAGAGAAGGAATGCAGACATGGCGGATATATTTGTGTTACAGGGTATAGGAAATTGTGGGAAAACAACTACCCTCAAAATGGTTTTTGATGAATTAAAGGCAAGAAAGCCATCACCGGTTGTACATAATCTAAATACAAGGCTCAGGACAGAGATAAAAGTTGTTATGAAGCCATGCAAGGGACATATAGTGGGTATAGCCAGTATTGGAGATTATCCGGAAGCGCTCCTGGAAAGTTTTCGTGATTTTAAAAAGGCCGGATGTGATATTATTTTCTGCGCGGTAAGAACTTCCGGAGCTACCGTACCAGCGGTACAATCGCAACAGGGGAATAATAATGTTCAATGGATCCAGCAGACAGTTACCGCAACGAACCAAGCAACGGCCAATAATAATATGGCGCTCCATCTCATTAAAATAGCAGGGTTATAGTAACGGTGAGGGGAAGCGCAGGGGCGCCTGACATCAAATTGAAAACCTGATAAATCCCCAACCGGACGCTGGGGATTTTTTATGGTTTGTCGGACTACTTTTTTTTGAGGTTCGAGAGAGCGGCAATGACAATAGGCGCAATGCCGCTAATGACGGACGTGATAGCTCCGGCAAGCCGGAGGGATAGTGCTGCTGTACTGACGGATAATGATATGTTCTTCGGATTCTACCAGAAGGTCAGTATCCGGCTTGCGGGTTCTGCTCAAGTCTCTGGGCATTCTTGAACTCCTTGATAGCAAGCCTCATGTTATCGCCAGCTTCCGCAAATGCGTCTCCCACACCTCTCCACGCGGATTCCAGAGGCGCCTCCTCCGGTTCCTCCGGCAGACTGGGGAAAAGCTGGCCAATTGTTGCCATGCCCTGGAAAAAGAACTGTGTTGTATTACTTTCCTTTATTATCGTTTTCATTCTTTTATTATACCTTATTACGGCGATTTGGGCAAGCGTATGTAGCCACAGCAACACAGCTTGTTAGATACGCTTGATGTTGTTTCAAAGAACTATATTAAAACAAAGTTCGAAGCAACCCATAAACCGCCCGCCCAAATCATCGGCGAAAGCCTGATAGTTTAACCACAGACCTCACGGACAGCACGGACAAAAGGAAAGAAAGCAAAAGTCTGTGCTCTCCCCAAAGAGCTTGACTTTTCAGGCGATAGAGGCAATATTTAAAAAAGCCTATTATTCCCAAAAGGTACACAATATGGGACAAGTACATACGGATATCACCCTGAAAAACGCAGGAGACGAGAGTGCGGTTGAGCGCGGATATATCAAAGACTCTAAGGTCCGGGAAATAACGGTACAGGCGATGGCAGATACCGGCGCCCTTGCGCTGACCATCACCGAACCGGTGCGCAAGGCCTTGGGGCTGCGGATTGTGAAGGAAGGACAGGTTACCTACGCAAATAATACAAAGGAGACCTGCGGAATAACCGAACCGGTGGAGGTTCATTGGAAAGACCGCTCAACATCCTGCTGGGCTGTGGTTATACCCGGCGAGGGGGAAGTCCTTCTGGGCGCCATCCCCCTTGAGGGCATGGACCTCATGGTGGATCCCGTATCACAGCAACTGATCGGCGCCCATGGTGATCAGCCTCTGTATATGTGCAAGTAGGGCTTTTTTCACAACTCAAGATTTTCCATATAGTGATGGAGACAATGCCGGATAAAATTGTGGATGGTTTCTTTATCTTCGTCCCGTAAACCGGTCTCAAAAAGGAAAACCCACACATTCGACTGCCCCTTGCAAATTCCCATCACCGCAGCCTGCGGTACTATGATGGGCGTTCCCCAGAGCCGCAGTTGGACATCTGTAAGCTTCTCATTGTCTTCAAAGGCCACCGGCTTATCAAAACGCGCCGCAGCGCCTGCGGAACTGATATTGACGAGCTGGCCGGTAAAGGAAAACCCCTCTTTCTTGATGTTGATGGCGGCGTTGCCTTCGTCCTCGCAGTCGGCCCGGATATGGCGCCGCCGCCCCCGCGCGCCCGCGGTTTCAAGGGCATTGAGCAGAATACCGGTACTGGCCTTGATATCTAATTTAAGCTGCACATAACCGCAGGGCAGCCCCATATCCGCCTGATATTTTTCCCTCATCACGGGGTCAGAATTATAAGAAAGTACCCCCAAACGGCTGCTCTGTGTCTTTGGATTATTCAGCACTTCCCTGATATAAATTTCCCACTGCTGTTCCTCAAGCCCCTGATCGATATTGATGAACAAAATGGAACCGTCGAACCGGGCCAGCAGCTGATACGCCCGGGTATGATCCCGCAGGGTATAGGCCTCGTAACCCGCCCTGATAAGGGTAGAAAGCACATCATCCTGTATCACACTGGGGGGATAGAGAAAAAATACCTTTCTTCCCGCTACGTGCAGCGCCACACTTGCATTGTCCGTCATTTTCCAGAAATTATACCTTTTTAAAGCCGGGAAAGTCAATGCAGCATAAACTGTATGTTAAACGCCGTTTTTCTTGCTCTTTCCGGTGTTTTGCAATAGACTGGCAACAGGAGGCCGAAATGAGCGAACTCGCCGTTTTGCACCGTGAAATTGATAGCCTTCCCCAACACCGTGTGGGTGAAGTGCTGGATTTTGTGGGCTACCTCAAGCATCAGGATGCACAGCAGGAAGCACAAGAGGATTTGGATGAACCCAATGAGGAAACCATCGCTGCCATTGAGGAAGGCCGCGCCATGCGGCGCGGGGAGATTCCCGCAAAACGTTTTCACTCCCTTGAAGAATTGCTGGCGGACCTGCGGAGCTAGACCATGCTTGAACCTATCTATGTCGGCAAATTCAAAAAAGAATTTGCCCTGGCGGAAAAACAAGGCAGGGATATGAGCAAAATCATCGACGTAATGGGGCTGCTTATCAACGAGCAGCCTCTACCTCCGGAACGTAAAGACCACCCCTTGAGGGGCAACCTCAAAGACTGCCGGGAATGTCATATACAGGGTGATTGGGTGCTCGTTTATGAACTTGATCCGGCGGACAGGAGCGTTACCTTCAACCGCACCGGAACCCATTCCGACCTGTTCAAAAAATAATATCATCGACCATTTTTTTAACCGGCCTATTCTACAAAGGCCTTTTTGAGCAGTTCCAAATCCAGTTCCGGGTAAACCGGATAACGATCCAGCAGCTTTTTGACCCGTTCAATGGCTTCGGCCTTGGCTTTTTCCACAATCACGTACCTGGCCTTGCTTTTTTTGGCCGGGTCTTTGGGGTCCGGGGCGGGGCTGGTGTTCTTAAGGACCAAACTGATGACGGCCCCCAACTCCTCCATATCGGCCCTGCCCATCCCCAGGGTGGTAGCCGCCGCCGTGCCGATCCGCAGCCCCGAAGTGTACCAGGGACCGTTGGGGTCGAAGGGGAGGCTGTTCCGGTTCAGGGTAATATTGCATTCGTGGAGGGCGCTTTCCGCCTGGCGGCCATTTATGGCGTTTTCACCTGAGTGAAGGGTGCGGACATTGACCAGTAACAGGTGGTTGTCCGTGCCGCCGGTAAGCACTTCCAGACCGCCCTTGACGCAGGCGGCGGCCAGGGCCTGGGCGTTTTCCACGATCCGCTGGGCGTACTGCCGGAATTCCGGCTGCCCCGCTTCCTTAAAGGCCACGGCCTTTGCGGCGATAACATGGGGCAGGGGCCCGCCCATGGTGAGGGGGCAACCCTTGTCCAGGGCCTCGGCAAATTCGTTGGTAGAAAGGATGAGCCCCGCGCGGGGCCCGCGGAGGGTCTTGTGGGTGGTGCTGGTGACCACATGGGCGTAGGGCACCGGGTCATACACCCCGGTAAAGACCTTCCCCGCCACCAGGCCGGCGAAGTGGGCCATGTCCACCATGAGCACCGCCCTTGCCTTGTCGGCAATCTCCCGCATCCGCTTAAAGTCGATTTTACGGGGATAGGCGGAATAGCCCGCCAATAATATGAGGGGCTTTACCTCAAGGGCCTGTTTTTCGATTGCGTCATAGTCCAAAAGGCCGGTTTCTTTGGAAACCGTGTAGCCGTATACGTCGAACATCCGGCCGGAAACGTTGTGCCGATAACCGTGGGTTAGATGGCCGCCGGAATAGTAGTCCAGCCCTAAAAGCCGCTGGTTCCCCAGATCTGCCCGGAGTTCATTCCATTGAGCATCGCTGAGCTTGTAAAGGTTGGTTTCGCCGTATTTCGCAAGGGCCGGGGCTTCCACACGGGTGGAAAGGATGGCCCAAAAGGCCAGCATATTGGCATCCGCCCCGCAGTGGGGCTGCACATTGGCGTATTCCGCGCCGAAAACCTTGCGGGCCTCCTCGGCGGCCAGGGCCTCGATGGCATCCACGTTCTCGTTCCCCGCATAAAAACGGTGATGGGGCATCCCTTCGGCGTATTTATCGGTTAAAAGGTTCCCCATGGTCAGCTGCACCGGCATGGAGCAGTAGTTCTCGCTGGCGATAAGCTTGACCCGCTTCCGCTGGTTTGCCAGTTCCCTGACAATGGAAGCGGCAATCTCCGGGGCCGCGCCGGCGGTCTCCTGAAGGTTGCAGAGGTAGGCTAAAAGGCTGACATTCACCTTGTCCGGGGCCGTTGCGGCCAAATATGAAGCGACGGGGTTCTTATTCATAGTAGCCTTAGCATAATCCGGCAGGGCGGAGGGGCGCAAGGGGCGCTTGACAGGTTTTGTTTGATGTATTACACTTTGTCATAAACAGGGGGGACTATGATAAGCGCACGATTACCTGACGAACTCGAACAGCTCCTTGGTTCTGCGTCAAAGGCAAAGCACATGTCCAAGTCCGACATGGTCAAGGAAGCCCTGGTGCAGTACCTGGGCCGGGATATGGAAGAAAAAAGTTCTTTCGAGCTTGGAGAAGATCTCTTTGGGCGCTACGGCAGCGGGGACGGGTCTCTGTCTCAAAATTACAAGGAAAAGCTGCAGGACAAAATAAATGCCAAGCTCAATACCAATAAACACCATCCTCATTGACTCAGGCCCCCTCATCGCCCTCTTTGATCAGGATGATAAGTATAACAAGCGGATTACGGCCTTTATCCGGGACAAGTCCTGGCGGCTGGTCACCACATCCGCAGTGGTCGCCGAAGTGTCCCATATGCTGAATTTCAACGTCCTGGCCCAGATCAACTTTTTTGAGTGGATACTGCGGCGGGGCCTCCTTATTGAGGACATCAAACAGCAGGACATCGGCCGGGTCATCGAACTCACCCGGAAATACCAGGACCTGCCAATGGACTTCGCTGATTGTACTCTCGTAATTGCCGCCGAGAAAACCGGCATCCGGTCCATCATCAGCATTGATTCGGACTTTGATGTGTACCGGCTGCCCGGCAAGGTGCGGATCGAGAATGCGTTTCGGGAAGAGGCGTGATTCTCCGTTATACTTCCGGGGGCTATTTGTATATTTCCGCCGAAGATGATCCCCGGGCTATTGCCTGCGCAATGGTTGAAACCGGCTATGACAAAGAATTCTGCATAACGGAAAATTTTGCCCCGGACTTTATCGCCCGGCTCATGGCGGCGGGTTTCCTCGTCATGTCCATGGGATTCGATGAACCGATGGATGACGGCGCGGGGTCCGGTGAAAAAAGCGGACTCATATACATCCTTACCCCCAAACTCCACCTTGAGCGGTCGATCATCTTCTTTGAGCATTTCCATGAACCCCGCTCGGCGCGGCGGCTCATTCCCCAGTACGAACTGCGGACGGACAGAGAACCGGGGGATTTCAGCCTTTTCGATTCGGTGCTGGAACGCTGTGCAACAGTCCACGGCGAGGACTGGCTTACCCCGCCCCTGCGGGAAAGCTTCCGGCAAATTCGCGCCAATCCCGGCTGCCCGGTGCGGCCCATCGCCTTCGGCCTGTACCGGGAAGGACGGCTGGCTGCGGGGGAGTTCGGGGTTATTGCCGGAAAAGTCTATACCAGTTATTCGGGGTACTACGATGAAGATTCGGCGGGGACGGTGCAGTTGATCCTGACCGGGCGTTATCTGCGGGACGCGGGCTTCGCATTCTGGGACCTGGGGATGCCCCTGGAATACAAGACCCGGCTGGGGGCGCGAGGGGTGGAAAGGGGAAAATTTCTGGAGCTGATTTACAAGGACGACGAAAGGCAGCCGAGCTTGTCTTAAGGGGCTGTCCGCATATCCCTGATAATGTGTTATAGTTGAGTATCATGTTACCCCCCGAGTTGCAACAGTTGATCACCAATTTTAGTGAACACTACGAAAGCTATAAAAACAGCGACTACAATGAAACCGCTTTACGCCGGGATTTCCTCGACGAGTTCATCAAAATCCTCGGCTGGGATGTAAACAATAAAGCAAACCTTCATGAAGCATTCCGGGAAGTAATCCACGAAGACCGGCTAAAAATGAAAGAGACTTCAGGGAAGTCTCCGCAATCGAAAGCCGAAGGGCACAACCGTGCCCCCGACTATTGCATACAGCAGGGCAGCACAAAAGTATTTTATATTGAAGCCAAAAAACCATCGGTAAATTTGCGGGATGACCCTTCCCCGGCCTTGCAGGTCAGGCGGTATGGCTGGACAGCGGGAATGCCGGTCTGCCTGCTTTCCGATTTTGACGAGTTCGTGGTCTATGATACATCGGTACAGCCAAAAAACACCGATAACGCCGCAGTAGCCCGGATTTTTTACTGCAATTACAAAGACCTGGACGCTCATAATCCAAAAAACGCCGGTACAGAAACGAATTGGGAATATTTGTACAACCTCTTTTCAAAAGAGGCCGTTTGGAAAGGTTCCCTTTTAAAACTCAAAACATCCAACAAGAAAAAAGGAACCCAGGAAGTAGACGAAGTTTTTCTACAGGAAATAGAAACATGGCGGGAAGCTCTGGCCGCCAACATTACTAACCGGAATGCCACAATAACAGAGCGGGAACTCAATTTTGTAATACAAAAAACCATAGACCGGATCATTTTCTTACGGATATGTGAGGACCGGGGCATAGAGGAAGAAGGCCTTTTGCGAACCGCTGCGGGCGGGAAAGATATCTATCGGCATTTGCTTAATCTGTTTATGGACGCCGATGACCGCTACAATTCCGGCCTGTTCCATTTCCACACCGAAAAGGCCACCGATGACGAGCCCGACACCTTAAGCGAAAAAATAACGATAGATGATAAAGTGCTCAAAGACATCATCAAAAACCTGTACTACCCCGATGGCCCCTATGAATTTGCCGTCCTCCCCGCCGATATTTTAGGCTCTATTTACGAACGGTTTTTAGGAAAGGTGATCCGCCTTACCCCCGGCCACCGGGCTAAAGTTGAAGATAAACCGGAAGTAAAAAAAGCCGGGGGCGTATATTATACTCCACAATATATCGTGAGCTATATCGTAGAAAACACCGTAGGCCCACAGCTTGCCGACAAGACCCCCCTAACGTTAAAAAACTTTCGTATTGTTGACCCTGCCTGCGGTTCCGGTTCATTCCTGATAGTTGCCTATCAGTATCTTTTGAATTGGTATTTAGGGCAGTACACCCGGAAACCGGATCAGTATAAAAAGCAGCTCACCAGAACCGGCAGCGGGAAAACGGGCGGATTAGTAAATCCGGCGGATTATAAACTGACCATCGCCGAACGGAAACGAATCCTCACCGACCATATCTACGGCGTTGATATTGACACCCAGGCCGTTGAAGTGGCCCGGCTTTCCCTGCTCTTGAAAGCCCTCGAAGGCCTGAATAGCCAGGAAATTCAGAAAGAACTTTTTAATGAGCGGGTATTGCCTAATTTAAGCGGCAACGTTAAATGCGGGAACAGTCTTATTGGTAATGACTTTTATGCGCAGGGCTTGCTTGGTTTTACCGAGGAAGAACAGTTAAAGATAAACGCCTTTGATTGGGACAAGGAATACCCGGAGGTGTTCAAGGACGGCGGGTTTGATGTAGTTGTGGGGAATCCGCCGTATTTCAATATTCAAACCCTTGGAGCCGGAGCCAAAGAAGTAAAATATATTCAGGATAAATATGATCGTATCTGGCAGGATAAAAGCGATATATTGTTTTATTTCATATATAAGGGCTTACAAATATCAAAAGGTTCCTTAGGCTTCATTGTTTCCAATGCCTTTCTATTTTCCGACAAGGCGCAGAAGTTAAGGAACCATATTATACAGGATGGCAGACTTTCCAGGATTGTAAACTTTGAGCAATATATGGTTTTCGGGGACGCTTCTATAACTTCCGGCATCTTCATCTTTGAGAAGGGCAAACAAAAAACAAAGGCGGTCGTTGTAAAAGAAAAAGACCATAGCCCCGCTGAAATCAGTGAAATAATTAATAACGATAAAAATTACTTTGATGTCAATTTTACACAGAATGATGTATTTGCATTAGTCAATGAAAAAATCAAACTATTGAATGCCAGGATTGATAAGGACACAACGCCCTTGCAGGATTTATTTATAATAGGCAAGGGTATGGAAACGGCTGCAAATGACGTTTTCTTATTCAAAGAGTATCCGTCCAAATTTCCAAAAAAATATATAAAAAAAAGGCTTGTTGGTGAAAATATCATGCCATACTATCTTGTTGATAAACCGGATTATTTGCTTTACATAGAAAACGTGGAAGATTTCAAACTTCTACCAGATGCAATTCAACAGCACTTAAAAGCTAACAAAAAAAGATTGTCAGAAAGAGCAGATAAAAAAAGAAGAAGTACCGCCCCATGGTGGAACTATACCTTTGCCATGCACAAGGAATATTATCATCTCCCCAAAATATGGTGTTCCTATCGCAGTAAAAACAATGCCTTTGTGTTGGACGAAACTGATGAATATATCGGATTGACAAATACAACGGTCATATTTGGGACAAATGCAGTTTATTCCCTCAAATACTTAATGGCTTTATTAAACTCTAAATTGTTATCCTTTAGGTATAAATCTATCGGGAAGCAAACAGGAAGTGGTGTTTTTGAATATTTTGCGAACGGTGTCGGAAAACTTCCAATATTTGTACCTGATATGAAAAAGGCCGCAGAAAAAGAAAAACACGACAACCTTGTCGCCCTTGTCGATCAAATGCTGGCCCTGAAAAAGCGGGAACAAACGGAGTCCGTGCCGCAGACAAAAACCATGATTGGGCGGCAAATTAAGGCACTGGATGGGGAAATTGATAAGGCTGTGTATAAGTTGTATGGGCTGACGCAGGAGGAGATTAGGGTGGTGGAGGGAGAAGCATGAAAACAGTTTTTGTAATTGGTGCTGGTGCCGGAGTGGATATAGGTATGCCAACTGGTCAGGAATTAAAAGACAGTATTATCGATATTTTGAAAGTAGAAAACTATCATAGTAAAAATACGATAGTTGATGATGCATTAGGTATCTTATCTACTCAATCATTGTCATATAACAAGGATGATGAAATTGCGAAATGCACAACGAATGATGGAAAATTAAGATACGCTGCTAATATTATAAGCTCTGGATTGCCCCTTGAAATTTCCATTGACAATTTTTTGGACAAGCACCAAGATAATGAATACATAGTATATTGTGGTAAACTTGCAATTGCTTTTGCAGTTATCCGTGCAGAGAAGAAAAGTTATCTCTATAATCGAGATTCTTCTGTTGAAATAAAAGTAAATAATGTAAGAAATACATGGTATGTGCTTTTCTTTCAAAAAATTACAGAAAATTGTTTGCTGACAGACTTGCCTAAACGTTTGCAGAATATAACATTCATCATTTTTAACTATGATAGATGTTTTGAGCAGTTTTTTTGTTATGCTTTAATGAAAAATTATGCTATTGACAAGGGAAAAGCTCGTGAAATTATAAAGAATATGAATATTATCCACCCTTATGGCACTGTTGATAAATTTGATAAAAGTTATTTTGGTGACGTGGATATATTAAATGGAGCTGGATTAATTCAGTTATCGAAAAATATAAAAACTTTTACGGAGCATGTTGATCAGAATAGTAATGACTATATCAAAATGACTAGTGCTTGTAAAGAAGCGAATAGAATTATTTTTTTGGGATTTGCATACCATAAACAAAATATAAAGCTTTTATACCCTGATCCTATTCCTCACTACCCATCAAATGACTGGACACATTCAAGTTTTGCGAATGATATGCCTAAATTCTTAGATATTTATGGCACAGGGTTTGGAATATCAGATAATGATAGGGTATGGATTCAAGATATGTTTAAGCGAATTGATGGACGGGTTCAAAAGCCTGATATATCAAACAATGATTGCAAAAATTTTTTTACTGACTTTTGGTATAGAATATCATTTAATAGCGATGAAGTTTAGGGGGTAACAATAGTCAGTGCCACTAAATGCGAACAGATAGACAAAGTGGTGTATAAGTTGTATAATTTGACAGAAAGTGAAATAAAAGTAGTAGATGGAGGAGAATAATGCCCATAAATGATGAAATACTATCAATCAAAGACACAATCGTTGCAAGCGTTGATCCAGAAAAAGTGTATCTATTCGGCTCTTACGCTTATGGCACACCGCGCGAAGACAGTGATTATGATTTTTATGTCTTGTTAAAAGATGATTCGGATATAAAACCTCTTGATGCGATGGGAATAATAGATCGAAAATTGATTTATTCTAAAAAATTACGAACCCCAACAGATATAATGGCTAATTATAAATCAAGATTTGAAGAACGAGGGAAATTCCCAACAATGGAAAGGAAAATAATCAGGGAAGGAGTTGTTTTATATGAACGTCAATGATTTGATTAGAGAATGGTTTTTACATTCATACAATAATTTAATCACGGCTCGGCACGTAATCGAAGATATGCACCCAAAGCAAATTGATATATCTTGTTATCTTTCGCAACAATGTGCCGAGACGGCGTTGAAAGGTTATTTGCAATTTAAAGGAATTGAACCTGATAAAATACATAATCTGCTTGTATTATGTCAATCAT
>BOBW01000047.1 GCA_026002595.1 Spirochaetia bacterium
AGCGGCTCCGGCGGAAATTGGTACGAGGTTCTGCTCCGGGAGACCGGTGAAACAATAGATATCCGGGACAAACTGCCCGGCGCCTTTAACGCGGGAAATGTGCTTGCGGCGCTGCTGATCGTGTCGGGGCTGCTGGGCGTCCCGGTCAGGGAAGCTGCGGCCAAAGTTCCAAAGCTCCGCCCGGTGCGGGGCCGCATGACCGCCATTGTGAACAAACTCGGCATTGAGGTGGTGGTGGACTATGCCCACACCCCGTCGTCCTTTGAAACCATCTTCCCGCCCCTACGGGACAGGCTCAACAAATCCGGGGGACGGATCATCAGCCTCTTCGGCTCCGCGGGGGAACGGGACACCCAAAAGCGGCCCCGGCAGGGCCGGGTTGCGGCAGAATATTCGGACATCATCATCCTGACCGACGAGGACCCCCGGGGCGAAAAGCCCATGGACATCCTTGAGGATATCGCTCAGGGCTGCGAAGCAGACCAAGGTTGCGAAGCAAACCCGGGCTGCGAAGCAGACCAAGGTTGCGAAGCAAACCCGGGCTGCGAAGCAAACAGTAATACTGTGCAATGGAAGCGCGGGGAAAATCTTTTTCTGATCCCTGACCGGCCGACGGCAATCAGAAAGGCCCTGTCCCTGGCAAAGACGGGGGATCTGGTTCTGCTTTTGGGGAAGGGTCACGAGAATTCAATCATATACGCGGAAAAAACCATTCCTTTTGATGAATTTGGGGAAACCGAAAGGGCCCTGGCGGAACTGGAAACCAATTAGGGAAGCGCTGAATAATTCAATATTAACCACGGACCTCACGGACAACACGGACAAAAGAATAAAATTTCAAAACAAAAGTCCGTGAGGGTCTGTGTGGTCTGTGGTTTCTTAAAACCGTGTTTTGCGGTATTCCGCAAAACCGGTAATGTTCTGAAATTCCATTTGAAAGCCGTCGTCCAGAATCACCCTGCCGGAAAAAAAGCCGCATACCTGACGGCGGGCAAGGGAATAAACAAGTATCCGGTTCCGCTCCACCCGTTCCTGATGGGGGGTAAAGGTCATCTCAAGCCGGTTGTCGTTGCTGGTAAAATGCCAGGGCAGAAGCCAGTCGGCGGGGTTGATATGAAAGGTCACCTGATCCAGTTTGTGGAGTTTTCCGTCAACAAAAAACGCGTTCTCCGTGCCCTGGGCGGAATCGGCGGACCCGTAACCCACACTGAAGCCAAGCTGACGGCCGTCGATAAGGCCGCAGGCCGCCGCCCAGTAACGGACATCAGTATGGGGGCGCACACCCCGGTTCCAGTCAAAAATTCCCCAGGCATTGCCCCTGGTAAACACCAGCTCCGAGGAGCCGAACTGCACTACCCCTTCGGCGGTGTACCAGGGGGACCGCCGGGAATACCGGAAGGCGCTTTTTTCCCGCCGCCAGGGCGAATGGGTAACCAGGGATTCAGCCCCGGCCGGACCGGACAGCACCAGTTCCCCCCGGAGGCTCCGGTGATGGCCAAACTTCGGGAAGTCGGCCTTGATGATCCGCACATCCTTTTCCATGACGACAAAATCCAGGCGGGACTTTTTCCGCTCCACCCGGATACTTCCGGCTTCACTCCCCGGAGGCATATCAAAAACGCCCAGGGAAAAGGGCCGCAGGTAGATATGGGAACTCCGTTTTTTGTCCTTCAGGGAAATCACCGAAATGCCCGTATACCCCAGACAGCCGTCGTCAAAAATTTCAAGGATGATCAAATGGGTGGGGGAAAAAATGATATACCGGTCGGATTCGGAAATTTTCCGCCGGGGCGCCCAAAGCTGGGCGGGATCATAAAAGAACCAGGGAGAGCGGGCCCAGCCGAAATTCATGGGCCAGCCGGTCTCGTCCAGCGCCGAAACCGGCGCCGTTATTTCATTTTGCGTCATCGTATGATAGTATACCCCATGAACTACACGGGAATGAAGGCCCTGGTGATGGGACTGGGGCTTCACGGAGGCGGCCTTGAATCCGCCCGGTACCTGGCCCGTCACGGCGCGGAAGTCACGGTGACGGATCTGCGGGACGAAAAAAACCTGGCCCCCTCAATCGAAAAGCTTGAAGCCGAAGGGGCGGGCAAATTTCACTACGTGCTGGGCCGCCACGAAATAACGGATTTTGAAAATGCCGACATGGTGATTAAAAACCCCGGCGTCCGCCCGGATTCTCCTTATTTACAGGCCGCCCGCCGCATCGAAACGGACATCTCAATCTTTTTAGCCAATTCCCCCGCCCGGCTTATTGCCGTTACCGGTTCCAAGGGAAAATCCAGCGTCTCATCGGCTCTGCACTGGGTTTTGCAGGAGGCGCGCAAGACCGGGTTGCCCGGCAAAGCTTGGCTTGGCGGCAATATCACCGTGTCTCCCCTTAGCTTTCTTGATGAACTGAAAGCCGATGACGATGTGGTGCTGGAACTTTCCAGCTGGCAGCTCGGAGACCTGAAAGGCAGGGGCCTCAAGCCCCGCTGCGCGGTCCTGACCGCGATCCTGCCGGATCATCTGAACTGGTACGGGACCATGGAAGCCTATGTGGCGGACAAGCGCATCATCTACCAGGGCCAGGACGAACATGACGCCACCCTTGCCGCCGATGATAGCTGGGGCCGGAGCTTCCTCGCCGAAAGCCGGGGCCGGCCCCTGGTCTATGCCGAGTCACCCTTAAGCGAGGGCGTTTCCGGCGGCTGGCTTACCGGCCCTGACGGCCCCGGCCTGGTCCGGCTTTACAGGCCGCGGTCCGGCGGTATCGTTGCCGGGGAAACCTTTGAGGCGGTCCCGGCAAAACTTCTGGTTCCCGGTTACCATCAGAAAAAAAACCTGCTCGCCGCGGCCCTGGCCTTGCTCGACCTGGGCCTGGATGCGGAAACGGTGAGGCAGGGACTTGCCTCTTTCCCCGGCATTGAGCACCGGCTGGAATTTTTCCACGAAGCCCGCGGTGTCCGCTTCTACAACGACACCGCCGCCACCATCCCCGAAGCCGCCGCAGCAGCAATCGAAGCCTTCGGCGATAATCCGCTGGTACTGATCACCGGCGGCACCGACAAAAACCTGGACTACGGCCCGCTGGTAAAAGCCGCGCCCAGGGCAAAGGCGATCATCCTTTTGGCGGGGACCGGGAGCGATAAACTTAAAGCTCTGTTTGCAGGCGCGGGGATCGCATTTCAGGGGCCGTTTGATGATGTGGACGCCGCAATTAAAGCCGTACTGGACACGGCAAAACCGGGGGACACGGCGGTCCTTTCGCCGGGCTGCGCCAGCTTCGGGATGTTCCTTAATGAATTTGACCGGGGGCGGAAGTGGAAGGAAGCGGTGTTACGCGCCGCCCGCCCCTGTCCCCATCCGCCTCGTTTTGCTCTTCCAACAAGCGATCAATATAGCCCTTGAGGTACTTCCGGCTTTCGGGGTTCAGGGATTTATAGATATCCCTGGACCCGGACGCCTTTATCGCGGAGCATAAACCTGGCAGGGCAAAGTAGTATTACTCGTAGATCGTCCGGCCCTTTGCATCGCCGATGCCGGTCTTCCGCCAAAAATAGGTGTTCAGCACATCCCGCCATTCACGGGCATTGGCTAACTGCCGTTTCAGCCGTGCATAGACCGATTCGTACACATCGGCGTTCAGCGTACCCTTGATACTTTCCCATATTTTGATAAGTTCCTCCACCGCTTCGTAACCTTCAAAGCGGGTGTCGTAGATATTCTGCAGCAGGGTTTGGCCGTTCTTCATCTTATAGTCGTAGGGCAGGCGGTGGAAAAAGAGGAGCAGATTCTCCGGGCATTGGGCAAGGTCCGCAAAACGGGCGGCGTTTTTCGGCGCGTATTGGGTGACGTAGCCCGTACCCTGGGGGCTGCGGTCAATGCCTATGCGGTCCCAGGTGATGCGGTGGTAGTCGCCCCAGCGGTCGTATTCGTAGCCTTCCACATTGGGTCCGTAATGGGAATGGGGGGTGATCATGCCCCCGGCGCCGAAGGGGGCGCTGTACTTTTCCAGGGCCGGGTAGGACTTGAGCAGCATCTCATTTACCGCATCGGCGGCCTTTCCGCTGCCGAAACTGAGGCCCGTCCATTCCGCGGCAATGGCGGCGGCGCTCAGGGACGGGTCCCAGCAGAGCCGACCGTAACCGTAAAGATTCGCCTGAGCCAGGGTATGACCGGTCCAGTTGCCATCCAGCCCCACATTGCTGATGGCGGCCAAGCCTTGTAAAAGGCCGCCTTGCAAAAGGTGCCTGTCACCGCTGCCAAAAAGTTCTTTGATCTTCCCGTGTTCGCTGTGGGCGGTATCAAAGTTCATGATGTCTTCCCAAATATAGGGGAGATAACAGAGATCGATCTGCTGGCCGGTATATTCCTGGGTAATCTGCAATTCCATAAGGTGCCGGGTTTTCTTCAGTGCGCCGAAGAGGGGCGTCACGGGTTCCCGAAGCTGAAAGTCCATGGGGCCCCACTTTACCTGGAGCAGCACATTGTCCGCAAAGCTGCCGTCCAGGGGCTTAAAGTTATCGTAGGCAGCGCGGACCCGGTCAACGGAACGGTCCCGCCAATCCTGGGCGCTGTTGTACACAAAGCAGCGCCAGATAACTTCCCCGTTGTGGGGCTTGAGCGCCGCCGCCAGCATGTTCGCGCCGTCCCCGTGGGTGCGGCCGTACTGGAATGGGCCGGGCTCCCCTTCACTATCGGCCTTGACGAGGAAGCCCGCCAGGTCGGGGATGTACCTGTAGATCAGGTCCGCCCGCTTTTTCCACCATTCCGCAACACGGGCGTCCAGGGGGTCGGCGGTGTCCAGGTCCTTTAAGCCGTAGGGGGCGGAAAAATTGATGCTCAGCATAAGCCGTATCCCAAAGGGCCGGAAGATGGCGGCAAGCTTCGCCACATCCCCCAAATATTCTTCGGTGATAAGCAGTTTTGCCGCGCGGCGGACATTCACGTTGTTAATGGAAATCCGGTTGATCCCCACACTGGCAAGGAGCCGGGCGTAATCGGCGATCCGCTGAGGATCGTAGTCCAGGCGATCATTGTTAAAAAACAGGGAACGCCCCGCATAGCCCCGCTCAATACTGCCGTCGATGTTGTCCCAATGGTTTATCATGCGGATGGGCGCGGCGGGGGCTTCGGCTATTTCGGTTTCCGCCGCTAGCTTTCCCAGCGCAAGGAGTGCCAGGCAGCGGTAAACGCCGTACAGGCATCCCCGCTCATCCTCCCCAGCAATAATAAGCGCCGTCTTTGTCACTTTGATAACAAAACCTTCCGCGCCCACCGCCGGTAAATTAAGGGAAAACTTTTTGTTCAGGTTGGAACGCAGGCCGATGTAAACAGTATTACTGATTGAAGCAGATTCCTCACCGCTTACACTGAGGGAAGCACTCAGATTATAACATTTTTTTAAGCCCCACAAAAACTCCATGGCGGCCTGGCGCAGAATCGCGGTCCTTTCTTCAAAGGCCTCACCGGGAAGACTGCCGGGCACTATTGCCGTGACCGTCCGCAATATTTCCCGCAGACCGGCCTTTAAAGTTTCGTTTCCGGTAAAAGAGCGCCGGTCCTGAAACCAGCAATCGTATTCGTTAGTCATAAGCGCCTCCGTCATAATTGATAATAAACCCAAAGCAAGAACAGAAAAAAGGGGAACAGAAAGCATGCTTCCCATTCCCCGACTTTTTTAAAAAAAGAAATTTTTAGTTGGGAAACTTCGCCCGGCGTTCGGCCCGAATAGCCTCGGCGCCTGAATCAAGCCAGTCTTTTATAAGCCGGTCATATATGGCGTCAAACTGGTTGGCGGGGGCGATGATTGTCTGGGCAAAGATAACCTTAGCCTTGTCAACCAGAGTTTGGGTCAGCGGAGCCGCAACGGTAAGCGGAGTCGCGGTCTTAACCACCAATCCGGGTTTCGCATTGGTCAGCGCCATGTTATAGGAATATTGGATGACGTCCGCAGGCCAGGAATAACCGGCGGCCAGGGCGCGGATACTGGCTTCTTCGGTTTCAAGGAAGAGGCCGTTCATCATCGGGGTATAGTCGATGTTCTGGTTGCTGTTCATTATCCAGGCGGGGTCACTCGGAGCGGAGGCATCCACTTTTACAACACCGTCTACAATGGTATGGGTGATGCCCTCCGGTCCGGTCTGGATAAAGTGGTAATTCTCATACTTGGCAAGCCAGTTAAGATAACGCATGGCGGCATCGGGGTTCTTGGCGGCCGAAGGGATAAAGAAGTTGATGCCCGCAGCGTCATAAGCGCCCTTGTGGGTAATGCCGTCTGAACTCTGCATGGGATCAACCGGCACAACTTTGGCGGCAGGAACGGTTTTCCGGAGATCCGTGATGATTCCATTGGGTTCCCGGTAGATCGTGTCCCAGTCACCGCTCCATGAACCGACAACGCCGCTTTTAATGATATTGTCGGCATCGGTGGCGCCATACAGGGGGAAGTCCCTGTCAACAAGTCCGTCATTGTACATTTTGTTCATGAAGCGGACCCCTTCCTTATAACCTTCAATCAGGAAGTTACGATCGGCGACCGTATTAATCCACTGCTCCTTGTCGCTCAGGTTGGGGTTAATAAAGGATCCCATAATATTACCCGCAGCCCAGTCAACCCGGTCGCCGTTGAGGGTAAAAGGAACAACCTTGGAAACACCCAACCTGGCGGCGTTGTCCCTAAAGGCCGCCAGAGTGTCATAGTATTGCTGAGTGGTCTTCGGCTCAGGTATGCCGAGGATTTCCAGCCAGTCCTGACGGATAAAGATGTTCCGCAGGGCTACGTTCATACGCTTGGCAGGGATGGAGTAGATCTTCCCCGTGGATTCATCAATGTTCCGCCGGATGAAATCCTTACCCGGCAGGGCCTTGTCCGGGCCGAGAAAGGCCTTGAGGTCCTTTAAGGTGGTGTCGATATAGGGGGACAGATCATAGATACCGCCCTGATCGGACCAGCTCTGGATATTATCATTTGAGTAGGTATAAGCCACATCAGGGGGCGTACCCGCCGCGAAAAGGTTTACCAGTGAGTCGGTCTCTGTCCAGCGGGGGACAGAAACAAAATTCACAACGATATTCTCATCCTTCAGGATTTTTTCCTTGATCCAGGCGGTCCATTTATTGTTGGTCGGATCGGTTTTACCGCCGTCTGTTCCGCGGTCAAATATTTCCACCGTGACGGCGGCTGCCGAAGTTTTTTGATTGCACCCTGTCAACAGAACAAGCGCAATCAAACCGATAAGAGCAAATAATAATGCCCCTTGTTTCTTCATAAAATCCTCCAAAAAAATTTATAAAATCACCATACCGGTGAAAATACCCTTATATACTAGTATACCTTTATATAAACCAATAGATCAAGGGGCATAAAAAAGGGGAACAGGAAGCATGCTTCCTGTTCCCCGATTTCTTTTATAAAAAGAAATTTTTAGTTGGGGTACTTCGCCCGGCGTTCATCCATGATAGTCTGGGCGCCTGAGGCAAGCCAGTCCCTTACCCCGGCGTCATATACCGCATCAAACTGGTTGACGGGGGCGATGATTGAAGAGGCATAAATAACCTTACCCTTGTCCTGCAGGGTATTGGCCAGG
The DNA here is from genome assembly GCA_026002595.1 of Spirochaetia bacterium. Lineage (GTDB taxonomy): Bacteria > Spirochaetota > Spirochaetia > Treponematales > Breznakiellaceae > BNUT01. Next base: position 7,581 of record BOBW01000047.1, read on the forward strand.
GGACCCGCGGCAGTAAGCGGGGTAGCGGTCTTAACCACCAATCCGGGTTTCGCGTTTTTCAGCGCCATGTTATAAGCCTGGGTGATGAGATCCGCGGGCCAGGAATAACCGGCGGCCAGGGCGCGGATACTGGCTTCTTCGGTTTCAAGGAAGAGGCCGTTCATCATCGGGGTGTAGTCGATGTTCTGGTTGCTGTTCATTATCCAGGTGGGGTCCGCCTTGGCGGAAGCGTCCACTTTTACAACGCCGTCCACGATAGTGTGGGTGATGCCCTCCGGGCCGGTCTGGACAAAGTGGTAATTCTCGTACTTGGCAAGCCAGTTAAGATACCGCATGGCGGCATCGGGATTCTTGGCCTGCACAGGAATAAAGAAGAAGATACCCGCGGCATCATAGGCGCTTTTGTGGGTGATGCCGTCCGAGCTCTGTATGGGATCAATCGGCACAATGTTGGCGGTGGGAACATTCTTCCGGAGTTCCGAAAAGACCCCGTTGGGTTCCCGGTAGATCGTGTCCCAGTCACCGCTCCAGGAGCCGACCACGCCGCTTTTAATAACGTTGCCGTTATCATCACCTACATAAAGGGGGAAGTCCTTGTCAATGAGGTTATCGTTGTACATCCTATTGATGAACCGGACCCCTTCTTTATAACCATCAACCGTAAAACTGCGCTCCGCGGCGGTATTGATCCACCGCTCCTTGTCGCTCAGGTTGGGGTTAATAAAGGCTTCTATAATGTTGCCCGCAGACCAGTCAACCCGGTCGCCGCTCAGGGTAAAGGGAATAACCTTGGAAACCCCCAACTTGCTGGAATTGTCCCTAAAGGCCACCAGGGTATCGTAGTATTGCTCCTTGGTCGTGGGCAGGGGCAGGCCGAGGATCTTAAGCCAGTCCTCGCGGATAAAGATGGTCCGCTGGGCCGTACTCATACGCTTGGCGGGAATGGAGTAGATCTTCCCGGTGGACACATCAATATTCCGCCGGATCATATCCTTGCCCGGCAGGGCCTTGTCCGGGCCGAGAAAGGCCTTGAGGTCCTTTAAGGTGGTGTCGATATAGGGGGACAGATCATAGATACCGCCCTGATCTGACCAGCTCTGGATATTATCGTTTGAGTAGGTATAAGCCACATCAGGGGGCGTACCCGCCGCAAAAAGGTTTACCAGTGAGTCGGTCTCTGTCCAGCGGGGGACAGAAACAAAATTCACGACGATGTTCTCATCCTTCAGAATTTTTTCCTTGATCCAGGCGGTCCACTTGTTGTTGGTCGGATCGGTTTTACCGCCGTCTGTTCCGCGGTCAAATATTTCTACCGTAATGGCAGCCTGGGCCTTTGGCGCATCGGCTGCCGAAGTTTTTTTATTGCACCCTGTCAATAGAACAAGCGCAATCAAACCGATAAGAGCAAATAATAATGCCCCTTGTTTCTTCATAAAATCCTCCAAAAAAATTTTATAAAATCACCATACCGGTGAAATTACCTACAATAGTTTACCCCTTTACCGCGCCGATGGTAACCCCGGCGATAAAGTAACGCTGGAGCCAGGGATACACCACCAGAATCGGCAAAGTAGCAAACATGATCGCCGCGGCCTTCATGCCGTCGCTGGCCGCCGGTATACCGCCGCCCCCTTCCTGGATCGCAATGTCAATGGACGACAGGTTATTGACGATATTATACAGTTTGAGCTGAATGGGGTGATAGAAGGGCGCGGATGTCATATAGAGCAGGGCGTCGGAGAAGCCGTTCCACCGGCCCACGGCGTAGAACAGCGCCAGGGTAGCCAGGACCGGGGCGGACAGGGGCAGGTATATGCGCACCAGCACCGTAAAGGGATTGGCCCCGTCCAGTTCCGCGGACTCCTTCAGACTGTCCGGCACACCAAAGAAGAAACTGCGCAGGATTATCATATTAAACACCGAAAGGCAGTTGGGCAGAATCAATACCAGGGGGTTGTTCAGCAGGTGCAGATCCTTCATCAAAATATAGTTCGGAATCGTACCGGCGCTGAAATACATGGTAAAGATGATAAGCGTACTGATTACCCCCCTGCCCTTAAGGTTATCGTAGGTAAGGGGGAATGCGCAGAGTATGGTAATCCCCAAAGAAACCAGGGTACAAATCGCCGTCAGGATGGCGGTCCAGAGCATGGACCGGGAAAAGGCCGGGTCCTTGAACACGTACCGGTAGGAATCCATGTTGGTCCCCACCGGCAGAAAGGATACCTGCCGGTTTATGATGGCCGAAGGGGTACTTAAGGACCGGGCAAAAATATTCAGCATGGGCAAAAGACATAACAGCACGATAAGCAAACAAAACAGCGCAATAATCAAATCCCCAACTTTCCGTGAGCCTGATGTAATCATTCTATACTCCTCTTTATTACCAGATGCCGCGTTCGCCGGCTTTCTTCGCGATATTATTGGCCGCAACCAGGAAGATAACACAGATAACCGACTGGAAAAGCCCAATGGCCGCCGTGAAAGAGAACTGGCCGGATCGGATACCAACCCGGTACACCAAAGTACCGATAACGTCCGCAACCTGCATAACCGTGGGGTTAGCCATGGTATAGGGCCGGTCGAATTCGCTGCCCAGAATACGGCCAAGGTTCATGATAAGCAGGACCACGATGGTGGAGCGTATGCCCGGCAGGGTTACATGCCAGATCTTGCGCCAGCGGCCCGCGCCGTCCACTTCGGCGGCCTCATAAATCTCGGGGTTGATGCCCGTAATTGCCGCAAGGTAGATGATCGTACCCCAGCCCATCTCCTTCCAGACCCCAAGGCCGATATAGGTCCCGACCCAGAGCCCGTTTTCCATGAGGAAGTTAATGGGCCCGATGCCGATTTTGCCCAGGGCAAGGTTAACAACCCCGCTGGCGGGGGCAAAAAGCTGGGAAGCGATACCGCTTATGATGATCCAGGAGAGGAAGTGGGGCAGATACACGATGGTCTGGGTCACCTTTTTATAGGCCTTAAAGGTTAATTCGTTCAATAAAATGGCCAGGATGACCGGCGCGGGAAAGCCGATAACCAGATCGAGCAGGTTCAGCACGATGGTATTACGGAGGGCATTGTAAAAATCCCGGGACTGAAAGGTGGCAACAAACCACTTCCAGCCCACCCAGTCGGAGGCCCAGACTCCCTTAAAAATATTGTAATCCTTAAAGGCAATGACGATATTGGTCATCGGCACATAACGGAAAACTACAAAAAAAGCCATCGGCAGGAACAGCATGGCGTAGAGAATCCAGGTACGCTGCAGATAAATACCCAGGGATTGTCTTTTACCACGGGGCGGTGAGAGCGGTTTCGGCATTAAATCCTCCTAAAAAACCCAAGTATCGGCCCTTGCCGGTATACTAGTATTACGGACTTCGTCAGTATAAACGGAATTATCCTGAAAGTAAAGAAGATAATAGTTTTTTTCAAAAAAATATGGTAGCCTCAAAAAATCACCAAATATTATAGAAGTATATGCCGATGGTTATTATAGAGGACTTTGGGTGGGAAAAAAGAAACAGAAAAAAAAGAAGGCTGAACAGCGCAGAATAAGGGCCGTGCTGCGCAAAATCATGGCGGAACAGCGAAAGGCCGCGTCTCTGGAGCGCCGGGCTCTCGCAGCGGAACAACGCAGAGCCGCCGCTGAAAAACGCCGCATTGCATCTGAGGAGCGCCGGGCCACGGCCCTGCAGCGAAGATCAACGGCGAAAAAGCAAAAAACCGCCGCAGAACCGCCAATTGCGGCAAAACAGGCCCCGGCGAACTTTAGTTCAACGAACTTTAGTTCAACGAAGCCTGTTTTAACGAACCTGAATTCGCCGGGCCGCGATTCGAAGCGGGGCTGGTTCCGCCGTTCCGCCAGGGTACAATACCCCATCGGGATCAAGCTGGTTATCATCACATCATCCCTGCTGCTTGTTTCTTTGGGGGCTATCACCGTTCTGGTGTCCTACATGGTGTCCCGGGACCTGCGGATCACCGCGGAGGATACCAACTTTACGGTGAACCGGCGTTCCGCGGCGGAAGCGGACCACGCCATCCAAACCATCCGCTCCAATGCCCTGCAGCTCCTGGACAGCCTGAATTCGGCGGCCGATGCGGATCAGAGCGGCCTTCAGGCCGCACTTGCGGAATTCTACTTTGAGCGGAACGAGGATGTGGCCGCCCTAGTCATCGGCTCAAATGCGCCCCTGGTTAATAGCCGGTTCTTCCTGGTCAATGAAATTGACACGGATATGATTGATCATTTCATGCTCACTGCTGCCGCGCAGGCGGAACGGGTCCCGGTGCTCCTCAACGCCGCGCCGGTATTCGGCATCCCCCTCCTGGGGATGATCCTTCCCTGGGACAGCGCGGGAGGGAGACGGGAAACCATAACGGTGATCTTCTCTTCGGATTATATAACCGATAGCTTCGGCGAGTCGGTTAATACTTCCTATATGATTAACCATGACGGGGATATCCTGGTCCATGCGGATCAGGACCTGGTTCTGGCCGGGGCCAACAATTCCACCGATCCCCTGGTGATGCTGCTCTTTGAAAGCCGGGAGCCGAACCACCAGACCCGCTATACCGATAAGGCGGGGATCGAATATTTCGGCGCCTTCCACAAGCTTTCCATCGCCGACGCGGCGGTGATCACCCTTGCAGAATATACGGTGGTCTTTGAAGGAATAGCCGCCACTACCCGCCGGAACATTTATTTAACCGCTGCGGTGCTGTTCCTCGCCATCCTCTTTACCTGGTTCTTCTCCCGGACTATCTCAACCCCCTTAAAAGAGCTGACCAATGCGGCGGAAAAGATTGAGCTCGGGCAGTTTGAGCTGACCCTTGCGGAAAGCGGGCGGGACGAAGTCGGCTTCCTCTCCGACGCCTTTGTCAAAATGGGCAACGCCCTGGTGAACTTCAGCCGCTTTACCAATGTGGAAGTCGCCATGCGGGCCATGCGGGGGGAACTTGCCCTGGGCGGAAATACCAAACAGGCAACCGTACTCTTTACCGATATCCGTTCCTTTACCTCCATGTCGGAAAAAATGGAATCCGTCGAGGTACTGGATTTCCTCAACGATTACATGACCCGCATGGTCTCCTGTGTGAACAAGACCAAAGGCACGGTGGACAAATTCATGGGAGACGGGATAATGGCCCACTGGGGCGCGGTAAGTACCACGGGCAGCCCTGCCTCCGATGCCCTGAACGCGGTCCTCGCCGCCCTGGCCATGAGGGCAGCCCTCAGGGCTTTCAACGCGGGCCGGGACGGCAGCGCCAAACAGCCCCGCATCAGGATCGGCTGCGGTATCAGTTCCGGACCGGTAGTCGCCGGGCAGATCGGAAGCCAGGAACGGATGGAATACACGGTTATCGGCGATACGGTCAACCTGGCCAGCCGCATGGAAGGGCTCAACAAGGCCGTGGGCACGGATATCCTGATTACCGAAGATACCTGGAAGCTGGTGGGCGGCTTCTTTATCACAGAAAAAATGCCCATGGTGCAGGTTAAGGGCAAGGAAAAACCCGTCCAGATCTATGCGGTAATCAATACACGGGCCCGGAACCCGGCGGAACAGCAGCGGCCGCTTACTCTCAAAGAAGTGCGGGCCCTCATGGGGATCCCCGTACCGCATCCGCCAGTTATTAAGGTGGAAGTCCCTGTAAAGGGGCGGTGATAAGAAAAAATGGGCATGTTCCGGGGAAAAGATCGGGTGATCCATCCGGCCGACTATATTGTTGCCATCCTCTGCCTTTGGGGGGTGGGTTTCTTCCTCTGGCTTTTTTGGACGGACTTTACCCAGACCTTGGTACATATGGACACCCCGCCGGTGGGAACCATCACCTGGAAGTACAAAGCGGCCCAGCGGCGTTTTTCCGATAGGGTGATATGGGACCGGCTGCAGAAGGAATCCCTGCTTTATAACGGCGACTACATCCGCACCGCGGAGCTTTCCGAGGCCACCGTAACCTTTACCGGGGGAATCGCCATCAGTCTTGCGGCAAACAGCATGATCCAAATTTTCTCGGAAAGCGATGTCCCCCAGGTTGATGTGACTACAGGGGATGTAAGTGTGGACACCACCGTATATGGCACGGCCGCTTTGGCAAGTACAGCCGGGC
>BOBW01000048.1 GCA_026002595.1 Spirochaetia bacterium
CGCCGATGATCCCCTTGGGAGAAAAGATCGTTGCCAGGGAAATACCGGCCACCGCCGTGGGAATGGCGAAGGGCAGATCGATAAGGGCGTCAATAATTTTTTTGCCGAAAAAATTGTACCGGGTCAGGACCCAGGCGATAATCAGCCCAAAAACAAAATTAAATGCCGCGGCGATAAAGGTAGAAAGAAAAGAAATTTTAAACGCCGACACCACCCGGTCATCGGCAATGATGGCCCAAAAATCCGCAAAGGACAAATGGGCCGCATAGGCAATAAGGGCGCTCAGGGGAATAAAAATAAGCAGCGTCATATAGGTCATGGAAAGCCCCAGGGTCAAGCCGAGTCCCGGCAGCCTGGCGGTCCTTCTCTTTTTGCCGAGTATTTTTATCCCCATAGTATTACTACTTCTTTTTCAGCTCGGTAATGATCTGATCAAACTCAGCCCCATCGGCAAAATACACATCGTGCACCTTCCGCCAGCCGCCGAAGTAATCATCAATAGTAATGAGTTTGAGGGTAGGAAACTGGTTTTCAAATTCCTTGGCGATTGCCGGGTTCGTCGGGCGGTAGTAATTCTTTCCCGCGATCCGCTGGCCCTCATCGGAATAGAGGTAGGTAAGGTATTCCTTTGCCACTTCGAGGGTACCCCTCTTTGCGGTAACCCCATCGACCCAGGAAACGGTCGGTTCGGCGAGGATGCTCAAGCTGGGCACCACAATATCAACCGCACCCTTGCCAAGCTCATTGATGGAGAGGAAGGCCTCATTTTCCCAGGCCAGGAGCACATCGCCCAGGCCGCGCTGCACAAAGGTATTGGTGGCCCCCCGCGCTCCGGAATCCAGTACGGGCACATTGGCGTAGAGCTGCTTCACAAAATCCCGTGCACGGGCGTCACTGCCGTATTTTTCCTTGGCAAAGGCATAGGCCGCAAGGTAGTTCCACTGCGCCCCGCCTGAAGTTTTGGGGTCCGGGGTAATAACCTGGACGCCGGGTTTTACCAGATCGTCCCAGTCCTTAATCCCCTTGGGATTCCCCGCCCGCACCAGAAACACGATGGTCGAAGTATAGGGGGAACTGTTGAGGGGCAGCCGTGTCTGCCAATTTTCGTCGATGATGTGGGCCTTATCGCCAATCTGCATCACGTCGTAGGCCAGGGCCAGGGTAACCACATCCGCCTCGTTGCCCTCAATGACGCCCCGGGCCTGCCCGCCGGAACCGCCGTGGGACTGGTTCACCGTTACAATAACCCCGGTCTTGTCCTTGTAATACTTTGCGAAGGCCTCGTTGTACTCCCGGTACAATTCACGGGTAGGATCGTAGGAAACATTGAGCAGTTCCACGCTCCTGGGAGCCGCGCCGCCGGTATTATCGGACTTGCCCCCCGCAAAGAGAGCTGTACCCGCGAGCAGGAACACCGACAGGACCAAAAGGGGCTTGCGAAGCCTTACCACCATTTTTGCTGCTTTTTTCATCATCCACTCCTTTTCCTAGTATTCCGATTATCAAGAATCCTAGTAATGTGATTTAATTAGTATCATATCGGGCGAATAAAAAATGATCAAGAGGTTTTATACAAATTCTATAGAATTTGTAGGATATATCGGGCCTTGTCAAAAGCGCGGAAACCGTGTAAGAAAAAGTAAAGGGGTTAAATGTGACCATAACAGCCAATGGAAAAACGGCGGAAATCTCCGGCGAAATAAGCGTGACCAAACTTCTGGATGAACTGAAGGTAGAAATGCCCGAATATGTCAGTGTCCAAGTGAATGACGAGATGCTCCTGCGGGCCAACTTTGATACCACCATCATCAAGGCCGGGGCGGTGGTTGAATTCCTCTATTATATGGGCGGCGGTTCCTTTTCATGCTGAATTTAGGGCCCGAATTTTTCGCCCAGATGACGGCCCACGCCCGCTCGGGACTTCCCAACGAATCCTGCGGACTTTTTGCGGGGACCATTGATAAAACCACCGATGGGGAAGAAAAAACTGTCACGGCGATCTACTGTCTCAAAAACACCGATGAAAGCCCGGAGCATTTTTCCATGGCCCCGGAGGACCAGTTCAATGCAATAAAGGACATACGGAAGCAGGGGCTCAGTCTTTTGGGGAATTTCCACAGCCACCCCGCGACCCCTGCCCGGCCTTCGGAAGAAGATATCCGCCTGGCCTTCGACCCTTCGTTAAGCTACATCATCATTTCTTTAAAAGACGCCGAACCGGTTCTGAAAAGTTTCAGTATTCGCGGCGGCGTGGCAACGGAAGAACCGGTAAAGGTCTGAATGGCGGCTTGGTTCCCCCTTTTTATCAATCTTGCGGATGAGTACTGCGTGATTATCGGAGGGGGGCCGGTGGCGGCCCGGAAAGCCCGGACCCTGCTCGGCTTTGGGGCAAAACTTATTGTCATTGCCCCTGAATTTTCGGAAACCATGGAAGCTCTGTCCCCGGAACACAACATAACCCTTCTGCGGCAGCCCTATGCCGGGCCGGAAGACTTAAGGATCACGGAAACCGGGACGAAGGCGGCGCTGGCAGTTGCCGCCACGGATGATCGGGATTGTAACCGGCGGGTTTCCCAGGATGCCAAAAGCTTAGGTGTTCCGGTCAACGCGGCGGATGATCCGGAACTTTGCACCTTTTACTTCCCCGCTCTGGTCAAACGGGGGGATCTGGTGGGGGCGGTTTCCACTTCCGGGAATTGTCCCCGGCTGGCGACCCGGCTTCGGGAAGAGCTTGAGCGGCAGTGGCCCGGTGATATGGGGGCCTTTCTGGAAAACCTCGGCGCCGAACGGAAGCGTCTGCGGGAGGCCCACGGTCCGGCCGACATCATTGCGGAACTGGACCACCTGATTACCGCTTATCTGGATCATGGAGCTTTACCTTGAACCGGGAAATTCGATTCGGCAGCCGGGACAGCGCCCTGGCCATAGCCCAGGCTCACCTCATCATGGACCCCATTGCCCGCGCCCACCCGGAACTGCGGTTGCGGCTGGTTACCATGAAGACCCACGGTGACCTCCACCCGGAACTGCCCCTGGGACAGGTGGTGGATGGTCTTGGGGCCGCCGGTCAAAGGACCGTAGGTCAAGGGACCACCGGCCCCGCTTCTCCGGGGAAGGCCCTTTTTACCGGCACGCTGGAACAGGCCCTTGCGGACGGTGAGATCGACCTCTGCGTGCACAGCCTCAAGGACATGTCGCCGGTAGTAGAAAATTTCCCCATCATTGCATTTTCAACACGGGGGGACCCGAGGGATGTGCTGGTCCTGCCCAAGGGTCGCATATTTGAAGGCTTTGAGCGGCTGGAAAGGGGCCTACACGTGGGGAGTTCCAGTTTAAGACGGCGGCTTCAGTTTCAGGCCCTGGCGCCGGGAATCACCGTGGCCCCCATCCGGGGTAATGTGCCCACCCGGCTTGCCAAGATGGACGATGGGCAATACAGCGCCCTCATGCTTGCGGCGGCAGGGCTTGAACGGCTGAGAATTCGGGACCGGGAAGCCTATGTTTTTTCCGTAGAGGAGATGATCCCCGCCGCGGGACAGGGGACCCTGGCGGTTCAGGGCCGGCGCGGCGAAGACTACGGCTTTCTGGACACGGTCCGGGACCGGGTAAGCGCGGCGGAGGCGGAGGCGGAACAGACCTTTATCCGTACCCTGGACTGCGGCTGCGGCTCCCCCGCGGCGGTCTACGCAAAAATTTCCGGCAGTGAAATACGCATCACCGCTCTTTTTGCTACAGACGCCGAATCTCCCCTGTTCCGGGATGAAATATCCGGGGACCGGGAAACGGGACTCCGACTTGCAGAGGAACTGGCCCGTCGGCTTTTGCAAAAAGGACAGGGCCAATAATGGGTGAGCCCCAGGTCGGCAAGGTATTCCTGATCGGCGCAGGCCCCGGCGATCCGGGGCTGCTCACCCTCAAGGGCAAGGCCATTCTCGATGCCGCCGACACCGTGGTCTATGACCGGCTGGCCCCGGAGGAACTGCTCCTGGACCTGCCTTCCCATATCCGGCTGATCGATGCGGGCAAAATGCCGGGGAACCACCCAATCCCCCAGGAAGAGATCAACCGAATTCTGATAGACGAAGCCCGGCAGGGCCGAAAAGTCGTCCGCCTTAAGGGGGGGGACCCCTTCCTCTTTGGCCGGGGCGGGGAAGAACTTTTGGCCCTGGCTGCGGCGGGTATCCCCTTTGAGGCGGTTCCGGGGATCAGTTCCGCCATCGCAGTCCCCGCCGCCGCGGGTATTCCCGTGACCCACCGGGGCATCAGTTCCAGCCTGCACATCCTCACCTGGCACACGCAAAACAACGCTGCCCCCCCACCGGAAACGCTGGAGGCCATTAACCCGGCCGGGGGCACCCTGGTGATCCTCATGGGGGGATCGGCCTTACAGGAAATCGGCGCCGCCCTGCTCCGCGCCGGCTTCGCCCCGGACACCCCCGCCGTGATAATCGCAGACGGCACAGGTAAGCGGCAACGGGTACGGCGGCTCTGTTTGCAGGAGATGGCGGAATCACCGGTGACTGAAATGGTGCCTGGCACCACATCTGGCGCGCCGGTACTGGTGGCGGTGGGGGCCGTATGCGCCCTGGCGGATACTTTGGGGACAGAGCTTGCGCCGATACGGGCAGCTCTGTCCCCGGTACAAGCCCGGTCCTCACCAGCAGAAACGCCGCGAGATCTGTCCCCGGCAGGGCTGTCCCTTGCGGGACTTCGCATCGTGGTGACCCGGCCAGAACCGCAGAACGCCGAAACCTGCCAAAAGATCCGCGCCATGGGCGGCAGGGCCATCCCCTTCCCCTGCATCAAAAGGGCTCCAGCGAAACTCCCCCCGAAAGCCTTTGAGGAAGCAGCCCAATACCAATGGCTGGTCTTTACCAGCGCCGCAGGGGTGGAAATTTTCTTTGAAAGCCATCTGCGTTTCGGCGGGGATCTCCGCAAATTCGGAAGCTGCCGCTTTGCGGCGGTGGGCCCGGCTACGGCGGATGCCCTGGCAAAACGGGGCTTTATAGCCGATTATGTGCCGGAAGTTCACAATGGCCGCAGTCTGGGGCAGGGACTGGCGGAAAGAGTTAAGCCCGGCGAAAAAGTACTATTACTGCGGGCACGGGATGCCCACCCGGAACTTCCGCAGATCCTTACGGAGCGGGGTATTTCATTTGAGGATATAGCGGTGTACGAAACCATACCTGCAGAAGGGAACGCTTATGCCCGCAAGCTTATCGAAGCAGGACTTTTCGATTTTGTATATTTTTCCAGCGGTCAGGGGGCCGCTGGGTTTAAGGCAGCCTTCCCCGATCTCGACATGAGAGGCATCCGGGCCATCTGCTTTGGGGAATCCACCGCAAGCCGGGCGCGGGAACTGGGAATGGAAGTACAGATCACCGAAGACGCGGATCTGAGTTTCCCCCTGTCCGTCCTTTTGGACTAGATAACGTTTATATATCCCTGAGCTTCCGGCATATCCTTCCCCCGCGCCGTAATAGTCAGCGTACCGGGCAACGCGGCCCGTACCACCGCCTGGGAGCGGCCATAGTAGGTAGTAAAACTACCGCTCAAATAACATTCCTCTGTGCGGGGGTTGGCGCTTCCAAAGGCCAAAAGTTCGCCTCCTTCAACAGCAATTCTACATGGTCAGCATCTGCATAGACTTCCACAACGGCTTTATTGCCTTCGCAGCCCTGCCATGCCCAGCTTGCTATGGCGTTAGTGCCGCGCCATACCATTTTTGCGGGTGTTATTCCGGGATGATTAACCGGCTGTACACCGATATATGGCTGTTTCCGTAAGCCCCATACGGTGGCCGCATATTCGGCTTCCGCGCCGATATTTCCCAAAATATCAATGGCCCCGGCTTCCGCCAAAAGCCAGGGATAGGGCTTATTGAAACCCTTGCCGTCATCACTGTAGGCCCATGCGCCGAGTCCCGCCTCACCAAGATAATCCCAGGCCGTCCACATGAAATCGCCTATAAGATAGGGATACTTTTTTACCATGGCCCAGTTTTTTGGCGATGTCCTGGGGGAAGGTTTCAGAACCCATGACAATGCGGTTGGGGTGGACCTTGCCTTCCAGCGGGTAACGGCCCGAAGCATAGTTGTACCCGGCTATATCCAATATGTCGAGGCAAGGGGATGTTACGATGTCGGCGGCTTTTGAATTGGCGTTTTTATTCATGCCGGTGCCAACCATGGAAGTGACAAAATTAAACAGGGTGCTGCTGCTTAACTGGTTTTTCTTTTTATCGTCCCCGGAGGCAAGGCCGCCTTCTTTCTTGTAGACACTTTTGCCTTTGCTGGCTTTTGAAATCAGCCACAGATTAAGTCCGTTCGTAGGTCAAAAAGGCTTCTTTTCCGGCATTGTACCCTCTGATAAAAAAAAGGAGCCCTTCAGGGCTCCCCCGGTCGCCTTGGTTTATAACCTCCGCAACACGATCACTAAGGAAAATATAAGGGATTTGTCCATTGTTGTCAAGCTAACAGATAAAAAATGTTTTTTCCTCATTTTGCAGGTTTGTCCCATTTTTCTACCATAACAGGGGGCTTATTTTGTCCCTATGGGTAACGAAACACCGCTTCATTCTTTAATTCCTCTGGCCGACTTTAAGGCGGTTTTGGGCCTTGACGACCGGGAAGATGCTATGAGCCGCTACTGCCTTATCACGGCTACTTACACCATTGAGCAATACTGTATGAGGCGGCTTTTTCTTAAAAAACACTTTTGGTCATTGGGGTAGATTGCATCCGCTTGGTCAATAGCGTTTTTGAGCGTAGCTGTTCTGACAATAAACCTTTTTCTGAATACATTGTTTTCCCTTCACGAAGCGGGAACGATAAACAGTTTTATTCCCTCTCCTGGGTATTTTGTTTTAACCGCCATTACCGCCTGTTCCGCATCCGGCACCGTCCAGTCCTCAAGGTAAGTGATGATAATGCAATTTTCCTCCGGCCATGTTGAAGTCCCCAGCCGGTAATTATCTTTCCCTTTGCCCTGTACTATCGGGATAATCGTATAAGAAAAATCCTCAATAGTTGTTTCAAGCCCCTGGAGAATATCCTCCTGAACCGATCTGTTGGTGATGATTTCAATACGTTTCATACTGAAGCCTCCATGCCGGCCTGTGAGGTCTGTATTTCACTTTCTATCGCAACATTGAGATTTTTAATTTTCTTCCCCCTATGCTCATTGATAAGCGAATACATTACCGGAATAAAGAAAAGCGTGATCACGGTTGATGAGGTAAGACCGCCAATGACGGTAAGGCCGATGGGCTGAATCATGGTTGATGATTCGCCGGGGAAGAACGACATGGGAATGAGACCCAGAATAGTTGTCAGGGTAGTCATCAACACCGGGCGCAGCCGGGAAAAACCGGCATCAATAACGGCCTGCCGTACCGAAACTCCCCGGCCCACGAGGATATTTGTGTAGTCCACCAGAACGATGCCGTTATTCACCACAATGCCCGCCAGCATGACCACCCCTACCAGTGTAAACATACTCAAGGGTTGGCCGGTAAGTAAATAAATACCAACAACGCCTATTGCCAAAAGCGGAATGGTGCAAAGATTTATGAGGGGATCTTTGAACGATTCATACTGACCCGCCATGACGCCGAAAACCAGCAACACCGCCAAAGTAAAGATAAGGCCGTAGGTTTTTGTGGTGTCGGTAATTTCCCCCCATTGCCCTTCGTAGCTTATGGTTACTCCTTCGGGGGCAATGAAATTTGCGTCCAGAACTTCCCGGACTTTGTTTTCCACTTCGTCAGCCCGCAGAGATTCCGAGGCGAGATTGCCGGTAACGTGGATGATCCTTGACTGGTTTTCCCGGCTTATGCTCACCGGACCTGCTCCTTTTTCCAGTGAGGCGAAATTGGCAAGGGGATACAGGGTTCCGTTTGAGGAGGAAACAAAAATACGTTCCAGATCGGGCAGTTTTGCGCGGTCCGCTTCGGTAAGCTTGATTATCACATCGTATTCATTTCCCGCATAGCGGAAGGTGGTAGCGGTTGTGCCGTTCATTGCGGCGGCGATTTCGGTAGCGATACTGTTGATGGAAAGCCCCATATTGTAAGCCCGTTCCCGGTCTATCACCACTTCCACTTGCGGCAGTCCTTCGGTCATGTCCACGGTTACTTCCGTGAGTTCGCTCACTTCTGCCTTGATCAAACCGGCAATTTCGTTGGCGGCGGAAAGGCCCGTGTCAATTTCATCCACCCGGAGGGCTATATCAATATCGCTGCCCCCCGACAACATCTGGCTCATACCTGCGCTAAAACTCATGGTTGCGTTGGGAAAATCCCGCGCATGGGCGAGCAGTTTACTGCGCACCGCAGCGCTTTTGTCTGAGGCGGGATTATCCAAATCAAGGCTTACCGCGATTGAACCCCGGTTGGTTCCCGCGCCGCCCATTGCCCTGCCGGAACTTCCCACGTCAACAATGATGCTTTTCGCGCCCTGTATCTCATCAATGGCGAATTCCTGTAATTGCAGCATCACCGCCCTGGTAGTGTCGTAGGTGGTTCCCTGGGGCAGCGTAACATTGAGCGTAACGGATTCCTCGTTCATCCCCGGCATCATCACGAGCCGCATTTTGGGAATGGCAAGGACCGTGCCAGTAAAAAGCGCGGCAATTAATACAATCACCGCAAGCCGGTGCGAGACCGCTATGGTAAGGAGGCGGGTATATCCCTTGTCAATACCTGAAAATATTTTTTCCGCAAAGGTGTCAATCTTTTTGAGCAGAGGATTTTTAAGCGGTTTTTGTGTCCGTGTTTGCAGCGGAAAAAATTTCCCCGCCAATATGGGCACCAGGAATATTGCCACGAGGAGGCTTGAAGCAAGGGCAATGCCTACGGTGAAGATAAGGCCCTGAAGCATTTCTCCCTGCATACCAAGACGGCTTTTGAACAAAATGATAGGCACAAAAACGCAAAGGGTGGTAAGCGTGGAAGAAACAATGGAAGACAGCACTTCCTGACAGCCAAGCACGGCGGCGATTGAAGGTTTTGCCCCCCGCTCACGGTACTTGAAAATATTTTCCAGAATTACAATCGAGGAATCTACTATCATGCCGACACCAAGGATAAGCCCGGTCATGGTGATCATGTTGAGGGTAACCCCTGTTATGCTCATTACCAGCAGCGTTACCAGAATGGAAAAGGGAATTGATATGCCGATGATGATCGTACTTTTGATGTTCCGCAAAAAAATAAGCAATATTGCCATAGCCAAAGCCGCGCCTGAGAGCGCCGAACTGATAAGCTCGTTTATCATTCCCCTGATCTGAGTGGTATCGTCGGAAGTGATGACGAGGCTTATGTCGGCGGGCAGCGTTCTCCGTATTTCGTCCAATTTCACGTTTACCCGATCCGCCACGGCGACTGAATTGGTCCCGCTTTGTTTGATGACACCGACATAGACTCCGCTTTCCCCGTTGATATAAACGGTGGAACTTTCCCTGGGGTAGCCCAGGCCCACCGTCCCCACATCCTGCAAGCGTATGTCCGCTCCGTTTCGTTTTGCTATCACCGTCTCCGCAATATCCTGAATCGAGGAATAGGTTCCGGTAGTGCGGATGCTGTAATTTTTTGAGCCTTCTTCAATGGAACCGGCGCCCAATTCTAAATTTTGAGAGGCAAGCGTGTTCCTGATTCCGGTGATGGTAAGGCCGTAGGCTTCAAGACGGTTTTGGGAAACTTCGATATTGACAATGCGTTCCCTGCCGCCCATGAGATTGGTAGAGGCTACTCCGTCAACCTGTTCCAGACTGTTCTGCACGAGGCTTTTCGCAAGGGAACGCAGTTCATCCTGATTCCGGTTTCCTGCCACAGCGATCCGCAGGATAGGCATTGAGTTGGGATCAAACTGAAAAATGGAGGGAGTGCCCGCATCGTCAGGCAGCCTGCCCTTAACCTGATCCAGCCGATCCCGAATATCGTTCGTTTTTGCCTCAAGGTTTGCGCCGTAATTAAACTCCAGCATGATCATGCTGGAGCCTTCGCTTGAGGTGGATGTCATTTCCTTGAGGCCGGAAACATTGACCAGCTGCGCTTCCAGCGGCCGGGTTATGGTTTCTTCCACCGTTTCCGGGCCCGCGCCGTTGTAGGATGCGGACACTACCAGCATAGGCATACTCATTTCCGGGAACATATCAATCGCCACATCCGAAACCATGTACAGCCCCACGATGGCGATCAAGCCGAAAACAATAATGCCCAAAACCGGGCGGGAAACAACTTTTTGCGCGATGCTCATTATTATATGCTCCTGCCGATTACTCTTACTTTTGCGCCGTCTGTGAGGAACTGCTGGCCCTGTATAACGACCGCCATTCCGGTATCAAGCCCTGCGCATATTTCTGTTTCGCCATCCACGGTTGCCCCGGCTGTTACTTCCCGAAAGCGCACCTGTTCCCCGCCTTCTTCCAGAGCGTATACGCCGTTAATGCCCCTCAGTTCGACCAGCGCCTCGGCCGGCACGGCAACGACACTCTCATATACACGGGTGTTGAGTTTTACCCGTGCAAACATTCCCGCATTGATCCGGCTGTCCTGTTTGGCAAGCTTAAGGAGGATTTTTTTTGTCCGGGAATTGGAATCCACTATGGGAGAAACCGTAGTAACAACTGCGGCGAAGGTTTCTCCGGGAAACGCCGCCAGGGTAATATCGGCTTTGAGCCCTTCCCTAAGCTGGCCTACTTCCCGTTCCGGTATATGTGTTTCAATTTCAAGGCTGTCAGAACCTGCGATGGTCGCAATCGTACTGGCGGTAGAAACCGTAGAGCCAACGGTAAGGGGAGTACCGACAACCGTGCCGGAAGCTGGGGAAATGACCGGGCTTAATGAATATGACGAGCCGGGTTTTGAAGGATCGACATACCCAATCACTTCTCCTTTTTTCACCGTTGAACCCAGGGCGACCCGTACAGATGTCAGTTTGCCGCCCATATCGGGATTTACCGCTACCTGGTTTTCGTTGATGATATTGCCGTTCACTTCAATGTACGCCTGTAGGTCTCTGGTAACTGCTCCGGCGGTACGGATTGAAAAAACCGTATCCGTAGACGACGCCCTGGAACCTCTGCCCGGAGGACCTCCCGGACCTCCCGGGCCGCCGGGGCCACCGGGAGCCTGACTTGTTCCGCCGCCATGCTCCGCAAACAGGGACGGCAAAAAAACAAACCCTGCTGCCACCAACAGGACCGCAAAAAAAATGACCACTTTTTGAGCTGTGCCTTTTTTCTCTTTCATTTTGATCTCCTTATAATTACAATCTATACCGTGCAAAATGGAAAAGCCATAAACAGGGGATAAAAAAATTATAACATTTTGTTATTTTGCTTCCCGCAAGCTCCCAAAAGGAATATTGAGGCTCTTTTCCAAATCAAGCATTGCCGCCAACAGGTTGTACTGTTCCTGCCGTAGCCGGTTTTCGGCTTCAGAAAGACTGTCGGCAGCGTTCCGTAACTGCTGTAAATCAGCCGAGCCTTGCCGGTACGCTTGCGTCCACATGGTGTAGGTTTCACGGGCAAGGTCGACGTTTAGGGAAATGGCCTGAATACTTTCGATGGATTGTTCCATTACCCGCATATTTTGCCGAATTTGCGTATCCTGATTTCTGATAGCTTCGGTAATCTGGCTCCGGTACAGGGCAAGGCTGTCATCAACTGCGGCTATCTGGTTCTTTGCTTTTGAACCGGGGAGAAAATTGTCAAGCTGGATACTGACGCCTACCGAAAAGGAACCGGTACTGTCGGCCCAGGTATCGTTGGCATAAGCGGGGTTCCCGGTCCACGACAGGCGCAGGCTGGGAATGTACGACTGATTCCACAGGGTTTTCCGCTGGGCCTCCAGCGCCTCCAGCGATTTTTTCAATGAGGAGATGCTCAAACTTTCTTGCCGGTCAGCAGCGATAAGTTCCGGCGGCGAGGGCAGTTCCAGCGATCCATTAAGCTGTATCGTTTCTTCCGGGTCTATGCCAAGGACAAGGGCGAAATTTTCAAGGGCGTTGTTCAAAGCAGTTTCGGCGCTCCGCTTTGCGGGCCGTAAGTTTTCCAGGTCTACCCGTGCGGAAAGCTCGTCCAGCCGGGATGACTGGCCTACCCCTGCTTTGGCGGCGGCTTCCTCATGCCTCGCCTGGGCGCTGGCTATGTTCCGATTTGCCAATTCCACATTGGATCCCAGCAGTACTATTTGATAAAAAGATTTTCGCACCTGTAGTTCAAGTTCCTGTTTTGCCGCTTCGTAAGAAAGCAGCCCCGCCTCGTAATCCGCTTTGGTTCTCCGTATCTCGGTAACGATAGCAGGGGAAAGGCTGAGGGAAGCCGAAAGGGAAACGCCGGGGGTCCATTCTTCTCTGGCCGGCGGCAGGTCTCCGGTAATGGATGTGCCCCGGCTGTAGGCCGCCCCGGCGCTTACAGAGGGGATAAGGCTGTTCCATGCCGTCCCCGCTTCACGCTTTTTCCCCCCGGTCTCAATTCTCGTCCGGTCCAGGCTGAGGTTCTGTTTCAGCGCGAGGGCTACCGCTTCGTCCGCCGTCAGGACCGTTTCGGCCCCGATGGAGTGAAGGGCCGCAAGCATTATGGCGGCTATGATAAGTAATTTCGTCTTCATGGAATACAACATATTCTCTATTCGGAGTGAAAGCCATTAACAGGGGATAAAAAATTTATAACATTTTGTTATAATACAGGTTTCCGCTTGCCCTATCCGGCTTTCATACCATACACTTTGTAACGAGAGTAAGAAGTATGCAGGGAAAAATTTTAATTATAGAGGACGAGCGGGAACTGGCGGACATTGTTTTTCTGTATTTATCCAGAGACGGTTTTGAGCCCCGCATCGCCGAGAGCGCCGAAACAGGGCTTGCTGTTGCCGGGGAATGGAAGCCGGAACTGGTGATTTTGGATATTAATCTGCCCGGCATGGACGGTTTTGAATTCCTGCAACAGTTCAGACGGACGAGCAGCACTCCGGTGTTGATTGTGTCGGCCAGGTCAAGCGACGAGGATCAGATAAATGGCTTGGGAAGCGGGGCGGATGAATATATTTCCAAGCCCTTTTCTCCCAAGGTGCTGGTGGCCAGAGTGAGGGCTGTCTTTCGTCGGGCGCGGAATTACGATGAAAAGGAAGCGGCGAATCTGTTCCGTTTCGGCCCCTTTTCGCTGGATTATGACGCCTGCCTCCTGAAAAAAGGGGATCAGCGGATACCCCTTTCCGCCAAGGAATTCGGCTGCCTCGCGTTTCTGACCAGGAATCCGGGAAAGCCGTTGGATGTGGAAACCATTTATGCGGGTGTCTGGAAAAATACCTACGGCGACCTTACTACCGTGGCGGTGTATGTCCAGCGGCTGCGGAAGAAGATCGAAGACGACCCGGTAAATCCGATCTATATAGAAACCGTGCACAGTATGGGATACCGTTTTAACAATCTGGAGCAAAAAAAAGCATGAAAATAAAAACGCAGTTTCACCTTTTGATAGCCGGTATTCTCATTGTCCCGCTGCTCTTCATCATAGGGGGGGCGATATATATCCAAATCACCCGGCA
>BOBW01000049.1 GCA_026002595.1 Spirochaetia bacterium
CTCCCCCAGGCGGTAGACACCCCGCCCCTTTGCCTCCGCGCTGAGCCCAAAGGCCTCCTCCACCTTGAGGAGCCCCGTTGCCCGGTCCAGAAGGGTAACCATCCCCCTGGTCAGCCCCGCCCGGATTTCAAGCAGGCTTAAAAGGGGCCCCAGAGCGGTCCGCAGCTCCACATATTTATCAAAGGTCCGGGCAATATCAAAGAGGAGTTCCAGTTCCGCGGTAGTATCGGCTTGCATGGAGATATATTACTACATTTATGTAGGATTTGCATAGCCTCCGTAAGCACAGGGAAGGGATAGTAAAGATCAGCTTTTTATGCTATAACATTCCCGTAAAGCGACACTAGCTCATCCGGATAGAGCATCAGCCTTCTAAGCTGAGGGTAGTGGGTTCGAGTCCCGCGTGTCGCAAGACTATGGGCGCAAAGAGGTGATACTTCATGGGGGCAGCCGGTACTATCGGATTTGGAATCATCGGCCTTGGGATGATAGCGGAATTCCATACACGGGCCATCGCGGAAATGGCGGGGTGCTGCTTTGCGGCGGGTTTCGATGCGGTTCCCGGACGGGCCGATTCCTTCTGTGCCGCAAATGGCGGAAAGGCCTATTCTTCTTTGGACGCCTTTTTGGCTGACCCCGATATCGACATTGTTACCGTGGCGACCCCTTCGGCTCTGCACCTGGACAGCGCCATTGCCGCAATCCGGGCCGGGAAGCACCTCATCGTGGAAAAGCCCCTGGAAATCACCGTTGAACGCTGCGACAGGATCATTGCCGAGGCAGCGGCCCATAAGGTCAAGCTGGGGACGGTGTTTCCTTCCCGCTATTTCAAATCCTCACGGGCGGTGAAGCAGGCAATCGACGAAGGACGGCTGGGCAAAATCGTTCTGGCGGATGCCCATGTAAAATGGTACCGCGATCAGGAATACTACGATTCACGGAAATCCCGGGGGACCCTGGAAGCGGACGGCGGCGGCGCATTGATGAGTCAGGGGATTCACGCGGTGGATCTGCTCCAGTGGTTTATGGGAAACGTGACCGAAGTTTTTTCCCGCAGCGCCACCCTTGCCCATAAACGGATCGAAGTGGAAGACACCGTTGCCGCGGTCCTTCAATTTGCCAACGGCGCCATGGGAACCATAGAGGCAACCACCTGCGCTTATCCGGGGTTTCTTAAAAAAATTGAAATCTGCGGATCAAAGGGCTCCATCATCATGGAAGAAGAAAATATCACCGCCTGGCAGTTTGATGAAGAACGGCCTGAGGATGAAGAGATCAGGCGGCTGTATCAAAAAAAACCGGACAGCCCGATCGCAGGGGGCGCATCGGACCCGTCGGCCATTGACTACCGCAACCACCGCTATCTTTTTGAGGCCTTTGTCGATGCGGTGCAAAATGACAGGCCCTTTGAAATCGACGGACAGGAAGGCAGAAAATCCGTGGAGATTGTCGAGGGGATCTACCGCAGCGCCCGCAGCGGAAAACCGCAAGCCCTGCCCTTTTAATCATAATGATAAAATTTCTCCACACCGCGGACCTTCATCTGGGGAAAATTTTTCATGATCGATCCCTCATTGAGGATCAACAATTCATGCTGGATGAACTCTCCCTTATCCTCGAAGACAAATCATACCGCGCCCTAATCATTGCAGGTGATGTGTATGACCGATCCATTCCGTCCCCGGACGCAGTAAAACTATTCGGCTCTTTTCTGGCAAAGGTAAAAGCGGCGCGGAGCGATCTGGAAATTCTGATCATCCCCGGCAACCACGATTCACCGGCCCGGCTCGGGTTTGGCCGGGAACTTTTTGCGGAGCTCGGCATTTGTTTTGCCACCGATGCTGAGGACTGCGATAAACCGATCATCATTAGTAATACTACGGATGATGAAAGCTGCGCCTTTTTTCTGCTCCCCTTTCTCAACGCAGGCAGCTTAAAGGATAACAGTTCTGCTGCAACGAACAGTGACGGCGAGACGGCAAAAGGGGAACCCCTGCGCTCACAATCGAAACTGGCGGCAGCCGCTGCGGCGCGGCTTGAACGGGCCCGGCAGCAATGCGCCGATAATGGCGTGACCCATTCTGTTCTGGCGGCCCATCTCTTTGCGGCCGGCGGACTGGAGTCTGATTCGGAACGTATCTTTTTGGGCAGCGCCGAACGGGCGGACATTGATCTTTTTTCAAACTTTGATTACATCGCACTGGGGCATCTCCACCGCCTGCAACAGGTTGGAAAAAACGGCTGGTATAGCGGAAGTCCGCTGGCCTACTCCTTCGCGGAGGCGTCCGCTCCAGGTGGAGCGGGATCGGAAAAATCTTTTCTTTCGGTGGAACTTAATTGTGGAAATGCAGACCTAAAAAAAGAAATCCGTGTGACGCCCATTCCCATCAAACCCCTGAGGCGGGTGAGCCGGCTCTCCGGTTCCTTTGACTGGTTCTTTCGAAAATCCGCAAAAGATAACGAAGTTTGCGCGGCGGAAAAAGATTTTCTGGAGATTTCCCTTACGGACAGCGCCCTTACGGAAAATCCCCTGGCCCTTTTGCAAAAACGTTTCCCCAATCTCCTTTCAATAAAACAGGATGAGGCATTCTCCGGCCTCCTCATCGATCATGCGGGGCTCAAAGCACCTGCCGCGGGCAATGGGGAAAGGCGGAACACCGCCGATGATTTTGCTGAATTCCTCACCGGCCTTTACGGAGAAGCCGACAGCGAAGAACTTGACCTTTTCCGGGAACTCCTCGCGGAACTTGAAACGGAGGAGCAACTATGAGACCCGAAAAACTGGTGATGGAAAACTTCGGGCCCTTCGCCGGCCATGCGGAACTTGATTTTTCCCGGCTGGAAGATATTTTCCTCATAACCGGAAAAACCGGTTCGGGCAAAACCACGATCTTCGATGCCATCTGTTTTGCCCTTTACGGAAAAGTGCCGGGCAGCCGGGGAAATTATACGAATCGTCTGCGCAGCGATCATAGCGCCGGCTTCGCAGGCGGCGCCAATGGTATGGATAGCGTTGCCGAAGATGATGAATGTCTCGTGTCCCTGGAATTTTCCCTGGGGGAAAAACATTATCTTACAGAGCGAAGCCCCAAACAGGAAAAGAAGAAAAAACGGGGAAGCGGCTCCACCATTGCGGAAGAAACAGTAGTTCTGTATGAAATCATTGATGGAGAAAAAACCAATCCCTCCTCAAAAAAATCCGAGGCGGATCAGAAAATCCGGGAACTCATCGGCCTTGATGCGGAGGAATTTTTCAAGATCGTCCTTTTACCCCAGGGGGAATTCGCGGAATTCCTGCGGCAGAATACCAGCGAACGGCAGAAAGTGCTGGGAAAACTTTTCCCCGTAGAAAAGGCCGCGCAGGTGCGGGAACTGGCCCAGGAAAAGGCCCGGGATGCGGAAACCAAGGCCGCCGAAGCCGCACGGGTTCTGGGGGACATTAACAGTAAAGTTTCTTTTGATACCTATGAGGCAATGCATCAGGCGGCGGAGGATTCCTACGAAAAGGTCTGTAAAGAGATCAACGCCCTGGAAGCAAAAGAGATTCAGCTCCGTGAAATCCTTACCCTGCGGATAAATGAAGATGAAACAGGGGTTCGTCTTGAAAAAAGCCGGGAACAGGAACGGCTTATTGAAGCAGCAGGAAAATCGATAAAAGAAAAGGAAAAACGCCTTTCCCTGTCAAAAACAGCCCGCCCCCTGGAACATTTTTTTAATGCAAACCAGGAAGCAGCAGAAACCGCCGGAACTGTGGCCGCAGCTTTTGTGTCGGCCGGAGAAAAACGGGCCGCCGCAGAAAAGGCCGCAGCAGCAGCGGAAGGCCGGAGCGCAGAAATACTGCGGCTTGAAGGGGAAACCCATGGCCTGAGGGAAAAACGGCCCGCCCTGGTTGAGATGCGCGGGGAAGAGCAGCGGCTTATCGCCGACAGGGAAGAGCTAAAAAATTCAGAAGCCCTCATCAGGGAATTGGAAAACAGTAATACTGTTCTGCAGGAAGAATGGAAAAAACAGGAAGGGGAGATCCTGAAACTTGAAGCACTGGCCGAAGAAGGACCGGCGCTGGAAGAACAAATGGAAGCGGAGCGGGTCCTGAAAAACACCCTCATGGAAATCCGCAAATTCAGGGGCCGCCTGGAAAAACTTGAGACCGAAGCCCTTGAACGGAAAAACAGTATCACTACGCTGGAACTGCGCCGGGCTGAACTTGAGAAGCGGATACCAATCATCACAGAAGAACTAAAAAATTTACGGGGCGAAAAAGCGGCGGGGGAACGGGCGGAACAGGCAGGACATCTTTCAGCGGGACTTAAACCCGGCGAGCCCTGCCCGGTCTGCGGTTCGACGGATCATCCCCATCCCGCGGCAGCTCCGGTTCTTCACTTCAACCATGATGAGCGGATAGCGGCTCAGGAGAGCAGCCTGGCCGATGCGGAACGGAACCACGCCGCCGCCCTTGCCGAACTGGGGGCGCAGCAAAACGAAGTACAAAAACTTGAAACGGATATCCGCTCCCTTGAGGAAGAGCTCCGGGAAATAAAAGGGGATGTCCCTGTTCCCGCAAAGACCGATGAGCTGGACAAACTCATCGGTAAAAAATCCGCGGAGCTTAACGACCTGCTTGCCCGGCAGGGAAAAATCCGCGATGCCGCAGGCCGGATCAAAATCTTTTACCGGGAACAGGGGGAAGCGCAGAAGGCTATCACCGAACAGGAAAAGGAACTTGCGGGCCTCCGTGAAAAGGTAAAAAATCTTGCTGCCGCCATCGCGGAAAAACAGCGGAAACACGGGGCACTTTTAAAAAACGTGCTGCCCCCGACTGCGGCCGTATCCCACAGTAATACTACTATTGGCCGGAATTTTACCAATGCCGCGGAAGCCCTGGCCGCACTGGACCAGCTTATTGCCGGACAGGAAAAACAGCTTATCCAATACCGCAAAGAGCAGGAAGATACGAGGCTGGCACTGGCGGCGGCAATCGCCAATGAAAAAACGAGCAGGCAGCGCCGGGACGAAACCGCGGCGCGGCAGAAAGAAACAACGGCGGCGCTGGAAAAAGAACTGGCAAATTCTCCCTTTGCGGACAGTAAAACCTTGAGGAAAAGCCTCCTCGATCCGGAAACAGAAAAAAACTTTGAAGAAGAAATTCGGCGCTGGCGGGAAGACCGGATCGAAGTCCGCTCCCGGATTACGGAAACAGAAAAACAACTGGCGGGAATAGGCATTGAACTCGAAAGGATCGGTAAAACATCCGGCCTGCAATCCCCCGCCGGCCCGGATGAGATCAGCGCCCGTCTTGATGCGCTGGGGGAAACCCGGGAACAGGCCGAGGCAGAACGGGACAAAACCTTTGCGGAACTCAAAAGCCTTGAACGGGACCGTAACGCCCTCAAGGAAGCCCACGAACGGCACGAAGCCCTTGCCGCAAAGGCCCGGGGTTTACGGAATCTGTCAAACGATCTTTCGGGAAAAAATCCCCAGAAGAAGCCCTTCGATTCCTGGCTCCTCGGCCTCTACCTTGCGGAGGTTGCCGCCTTTGCCACGAAACGGCTGGAAAAGATGAGTGAGGGCCGGTACTCCCTACTCCTGGACAGCGAACGGGAATCGGGGCGCAGCTATGCGGGGTTGGATCTTACGGTATTTGACGCCTACACGGGGAAAACCCGGCCCTGCGCCACCCTCTCCGGGGGCGAAAGTTTTATGGCCTCCATCAGCCTTGCCCTGGGCCTGGCCGATTCCATCCAGAGCCGCTCCGGCGGGGTCAGGCTTGACGCGGTCTTTATCGACGAAGGTTTCGGAAGCCTTGACGAGGGAAGCCTGGACAAGGCCCTGCTTATCCTGGACGAACTCCGGGACCGCCGCATGGTAGGGCTCATCTCCCATGTGGGGGAAATGCGATCCCGCATCCCCTGCAAGGTCGAGGTGATCAAAACAGGGCGGGGGTCGAGGATAGAGTACTAAGCCAGGTAACTCCTTCGTAAAACTGTATAAAAAACACCAGACTTCAACTAAACACTTGATTCTTATTAACCTTCCAGGTTAATATATTGACGGGAAACGGATTTGGATATATACTTTAAGAATAAGAAACTTGAAAAAGAATTCAATGAGGGGGCACAGCTCGAAAAAGTACATGGAGCCATAAGGGCTAAGAGAATTCGTCTGCGTATGACAGCATTACGCGCCGCCGTGAATCTTAAAGTTTTCTGGCCGCCCAAAAGCGGGCCAAGCCGATGCCATGAATTGACAGGGGGAAGCCGAAAGGGGCAGATATCTATGGATTTAGATCATCCTTACCGCTTAATTTTCACCCCTGCCAACGAATCACCCCCAACTGGTGAGGACGGCGGATTAGATTGGGCCACGGTGACCGCTATCACAATTTTGGGAATAGAGGATACACATGAATAAGGTACAGGAAAACGAGTTTATTCCTGATTATGCAGTCACCCCCGGAGAGGTACTTAACGAGTATCTTGAAGATTTGGGGATGACACAGGCTGAACTTGCGGACAGAACCGGTTTAGCAAAAAAAACTATCAACGAAATTATTAAGGCAAAGTCCCCAATTACCCCGGAAACGGCGCTGAAACTGGAACGTACCCTGGGCCGTCCTGCGCATTTTTGGAGTAACCTGGAACGCCAGTATCAGGACAATCAAGTCCGAATAGCTGAAAAAGACCGCCTGGAATCTCATCTACATTGGCTGAAAAATGTACCCGTCGCCAGTATGGCAAAGCTGGGATGGATTAATAAAACGAAAGATAAGTCAAAACAACTTGATGCCGTACTTCGATTTTTCGGTATAGCCTCACCTGAACAGTGGCATACGGTATGGGACAGTAACATCCAGATCGCCTATCGTCAGACAGACCGATCAGATAAAAACTTTGAGGCCATATCGGCCTGGCTGAGGCAGGGCGAAATTCAGGCACAGCAGGTAAAATGTGCTCCCTTTGACAGTAAACTTTTCCAGGACAACCTTGATAAAATACGTGGCCTAACCATGGAAAAAGATCCGAAAATTTTCATGCCCGCACTTACTGATTTGTGTTCTGCGGCGGGGGTGATTGTTGTCTTTGTACCGGCGCTGCCAAAGGTAGGTATCCATGGGGCAACACGCTGGATTGGCGATAAACCGGTGATGCAGCTCAGTTTTCTTTTTAAAAGCAATGATCAATTTTGGTTTACCTTTTTTCATGAGGCCGGGCATATATTAAAACATGGGCGTAAAGACATTTTTATAGAAATTACCAAACTGGAAAGCGAAAAGGAAGAAGAAGCAAATACTTTTGCCCGTGACAAATTGATTCCTCCTGCACAATTTAAAACATTCCTTCAATATTATGATCCACCCATGTTAACACCGATTGAAAAATTTGCAAAAGAAATCGGAATTGCACCGGGTATTGTCGTAGGTAGATTGCAACGGGATGGAATACTTCTGTGGAAGGTTGGAAATCATCTTAAGGTATTCTATGAGTGGGAAAAACGGGATGTGGAATAAAAGGAGATAGTTAACTACTATGAACAGCGCCATACAAACAGATTGTTTTCATATATTAGCTTTATCCGGTGGGGGGTTTAAGGGTCTCTTTACGGCTACAGTATTAGAGGAACTTGAAAATGATTTTGGTCATCCAATTGCAAAAAAATTTGATTTAATTGCCGGAACATCTATCGGTGGGATTATTGCATTAGCATTGGCATTAGAAATTCCTGCAAAAGAAATAAAAGCTGTCTTTATTGAAAATGGCGAAAAAATATTTTCCCGCTATAAGAATATTTTTCATTATTTGTCAAATGGTTATTTTCTGTATTCAAAATATGAAAATATTGGACTGAGGGAATGCTTAAAGACATTGTTTGGGGATAAAAAAATAGGAGGCTTAAAACACCGTATTATTGTTCCAACAGTTAATTACACAAAAGGATCACCCCAAGTATTGAAAACAAGACACCACAAAAGTTTCAAGAAAGACATTAGGTGGGATCTCGTCGATGCGGCTCAGGCCACAAGTGCAGCTCCATACTATTTTCCATTTTTTAGAAACACCGAAGGTGATTTTATAGATGGAGGGATCGCTGCAAATCACCCAGGATTATTTGCCGTTATTGAGGCGCAACAATTTTTAGATATACCCTTAAATAATATTTATCAACTTCATATTGGTACTCTTTCTCAAAAATTTACATCCTCAGGAAAATATGATATTTATCGATCTGGCCTAATGCAATGGAATAAACGCATTATCGATCTTCTTTTTTCATCTCAAGAGCGATCCTCTGATCAAATATTAAAATTTCTTCTTAAAGAAAGGTATAATTCAATCGACAATGTAGTGACCGATGAACAAGCCAAATCAATTGGATTGGATAAAGTATCAGAGACATCAAAAAGAATCCTAACACAATGCGCCAATGTTGAATCGCAGGCTTTTTTAGGATCGGAATTTTATTCTATAATCAAGAATCATAATGCTCCAGAATTTATTCCAATACCACTGGAGCAAGGAGAATAATATTATGAGAAATATTTCAGCATTATTTACAAAACAGGATGATGGGTTTATCAAGAAAATAACCCCAGATAATGAACAGACAGCAAAAATCATTGAAGCAAAAAACAAAATACGTGATTACTTGCGTGTTGAAATTGCTAAGGCAATTAAGATAAAGGCCAATATAATTGTTGCCCCAAGATTTTTATCACAAGGGTCTGCTGTTTATAAAACAAGGAATAAGCCTTGTTCTGTCCCTCCACAGCAAATGGACCACGACTTAGGGTGTTACCTTCCCCTGACGATCGTGAAGGAAACAGGAAGGCCCATAACCGCAGCACAAACATTTTTCGATATTGTGGATAGTTCATTGGAACAATTAGTAAGAAATGAACATTGGGTTAGAATTGACATGCGAAAGAAAACATGTTCTCGTGTGATCATTGATAACGAAATACACATTGATGTTCCTTTGTATTCAATTCCAGACACTGAATTTGAAACCATTCGTGAGAATATGGACAGTACTGCTTTATTTTCAAATTCTATTAGAAAATCAATTGATAATTGGACTGCGCTAGATTCAAGTAAAGTCCTTTTGGCACATAGGACTCAAGGATGGAAGGAATCCGATCCGAGAGAATTGAATGATTATTTTAGAAAGACATTTCAGGAAAAAGGCGACCAATTAAGACGGATAAGTCGGTATTTAAAAGCTTGGAGGGATTTTAATTGGTCTGATGGTGGACCTTCTTCAATATATTTGATGATAATGGCTGACGAAATTCTGTCAGCAGAAGTTCCTGAAAGAGATGATCTGGCGCTTTTAAATACACTATCTGGTATCTATGAAAGATTAATTGACGATTCCTTTCAAGTAAGAAATCCTACAGATTCTAAAGAAATTATCGAAATTTCAGATACAGATAGGGACAAGTTAAAAAAAATATCAGCTCAATTCAAAAATGATCTTGATGCGGCTATAAAGAATTCAAGTATTTCTGATGAGGATGCTTGTAAATTAATCAGAAAGCATTTAGGAGGGCGTTTCCCTTGTGTTCCAAAAATACCAGAAACAAATCAGGCAAATAAAAATGAACAGTTTATTGAACTATTGTTTCCAGTTGATATTAGATACAACTTAAGCATTGATTGTGTGGTAAAGCAGGACGGCTGGCGTGATTTCTTTCTTTCAGACTCTCTAAGAGAAGGAAAGAAATTAAAACATCACAAAGAATTGAATTTCTTTATTAAATATACAAATGCCCCTGAACCGTTTTCTATATACTGGAAAGTCAGGAATGTTGGAGCCGTTGCGGAAAGACGAAATTGTATTCGTGGGCAAATTGTCAAGACTGACTTTAGGAAACATAATGAACACACAGATTTTTATGGCCCACATTTTGTTGAATGCTATATTGTTAAAAATGATATATGCGTTGCTCGTAATAGAATTGATGTACCGATTGATGATAATTAAACTGTAATGCTGATAATAGATATGTCTCTGATATCATGTTTTACTTGTCACCTAAAATCCCATCCAATAACTCTTCCGCCGATTCATCATCAGGGTCGGCTTCTGCCAATTCCCCCCGGAAAGCCTTGGCAAGAACCGCCTGTTCAATTTTGTTGACCCGGCTCATAGCAGATTGATATTTTTCTTCCAAGGCATCGGCTACGGCAAAGAGCTTTTCTACCCGACAGACAATTTCCTGCTGTTTGTCAATACTTGTAAGTGGAATCTCAATATTTCTGCAAATTTCCAAGGTCAGATTATTTTGACCGACTGTCGCTTTTGACTGTGCGGTTATTGTTTCAATTGTTTCTTGGTTTAACAGGAAATAAAGTAAATATTTATTGCTTAACAGATCTTTGCATCTGAATCTTACAATAGCCTGATTAATATTTGCTTCGCCAAATGAATCTGGCAGTAATGAGACTTTACCAAGTGGTGGCCCAACAATATTCATCAAAATATCTCCAGGAACAACCTTGGATCTCGCCAAAAAACTATCATGCGTCTTTCTTGATACAAAAGTTGGATCAAGAGTAAAATCAAGTGCCCCTGTAAAAGTGAGATTATAAACTTTGATAAATGGTATTTCACCTTTACCACTCGCCATTTCCTTTGGTGTTGTACCTTTTGTGATAAAATAACAAAGCTCCTCTAATTTTTCTTTTTTTGAAATAGTTGTACCAGTTAATCTCCCATCAAAAGCAGCAACAAGTACACTTTGACGAAACCTTTTCAAAATGGTAGAAATATTCTCAAGCCTTTCCTTAGTTTGTTTGACTTTCGGTAAAATAGCGTCAAGTTTTTCAACAATACGTTTTTGCTCATTGATGGGAGGAAGAAGGATTTTCACTTTTTCAATGCTAGATTTAATAATTTGTGGTTGTGCAGACCCTGTTATAATATCGCTAAAGTCCCTATTTTTCAGAAAATATAATAAATATCCAAATTCAACCGCACTATTTAAATCATCAAGAGCCATTGCATTACCATTTACATATGAAAATGGATCACTGATATTGATTTTTCCGCAAGTAGCTCCTCGGCAAGTTACTAAAATTGTTGAATTTTTGTGATTATATTCTTTATAATAACCTATTTTTCCATTTGCGCCATAAACGGGATATCCTTTATCAGACAATTCAGATGTCGCGACTGTTTTCCATTGCTTCGGTCTACATATATCCCCTAACTTACATTCCACCCAATGCTCATTCCCCACTACAATTACCCTCGCCTTGTAGTTCTCTTTTTATAACTGCCTCTACATGTTTAGCAAATTCAAGAAAGGCACGGGCTTCTTCTTCCGTTGGTATCCCATTGGGTAATAGACCAATATCACCGGGATACCGTTCATCGGTATAAACTTCTGTTATTTCCCTTAATTTTTCTCTATCCAGACCAAGATCTTTTACGTTCTGGGTTAATTCATACAATCGTATCAAATCATGAATTCTTAAAAACTTGATATCGTGTTCAACTATGAATGCTTTTAAATATTTTTCAATAGCCTGTTGACAATGGAAGGCTACACCATTTGTTAGATCAGGATTGGTAATTAATTCAGAAGCGATGGCTATATCTTTATCTGCATAAAAAAACCAGCTTTTAACCAGCTCTTTCATATAAGATTCTCCCCGTATCTTCTATCTCGGTAATAAAACTATTCCCCAAACTTTGTACTGTTTTAAACTCAGCACGTGAATATACCTGTAAATCAAGGGCTATCTTTTTATTGGTTTCTTGCAGCAATCTTCGGATATATACTTTTTTTTGCAGTCTTTCAGAAAAAGTCTTTGCTACATCGTCATTATTTAATATAACCATAAGATCGATATCACTGTCTTCCCGGGCGGTTCCGTTAGCATAGGAACCAAAAAGAATGATCTTTAAAGGATCCGCAGGCTTGAGACTTTCAACCAATTCACTAATTATAGCATCAAGTTCCATAATTACAGTATAACCCCCTTTTCCCATCTTTGTAAAGCCAAGACCTGACAAAAGTTCACGTCCCCTCCAGCATTTTAGCAATCTCATCCAGCTCACCCATAACCCCTTCCAACTCACCCTTTGCCTCAGCTATCAGTTCCGCCGGTTCCGGCAGATCATTCGGATCATCCAGCGTATCATCCTTGAGCCACTTAATATCCAGCTTATAATGCCGTCCCTTTATATCATCCATGGTGAAAGCACGGAACCGCCCCTCCGGCCCCTGATCCGTCCGCTTGCTGCCGCCATTAGCGTCCTTGCCATAACACTTTTCAAAATCAGCAAACATCTCAGAGGTCAGGGGCCGGTCCTTCTTGGTACAGCTTGGAATATTGGAACGGCAATCGTAGATCCACACTTTTTCTGTGGGCCTGCCCTTCTGGAAAAAAATGACATTCGCCTGGGCATTGGCATAGGGAATAAACGTACCACGGGGAAGGCGTAAAATAGTGTGGAGATTACAGTCTGCCATAAGTATTTCAAACACATCAGCGGCCTTGTCTTCAAAAAGGCAGTTGTCCGGGAGTACCACCGCCGCCCTGCCGCCGGGTTTAAGGACGGTCAGGATATGCTGCACAAAGTTGAGCTGTTTGTTGCTGGTGGAGATAGTAAAATCGTCCCGTACCGGGGCCTGCCCGGCGCCTTTCGTTCCAAAGGGTGGATTGGTCAGGATAATATCAAACCGTTCTCCCCGCTCCGGTTCATCAATGGTGTCACCCAGGTGGATGATGGGCTTGAGTCCGTGCAGGAAGAGATTCATAAGCGCAAGACGGCGGGGCCGGGGAACCAAATCCTGTCCGTAATAGGTGGATTCCTTAATGCGCGTGATCTCATCTACCGGGATGACGCCCCTGGTTTTTTCCATAAAATATTCGTATGCCGCCACCAGAAAGCCGCCCGTCCCGCAGGCGGGGTCACAAATTTTCATTTCCTTTTGTTTGAGTGGATCGGGCTGGGTCAAACG
>BOBW01000050.1 GCA_026002595.1 Spirochaetia bacterium
GCTCAACGTGGGACCCAAAGCGGATGGCACCCTGGATGAAAGGGATACGGCGTCCCTTTCCCGGATCGGCCAATGGTATAACAAGATCAAGGAAGCCTTTACCCCTGATACCTGTCCCGCCACTTCCATGATCACCGATTACATCATGGGCGAAATGAAGGACAAGGTCCTCCTTACCCGCCGGGGAAACACCATTTATGTTCACGCTTATGAAGACCCGGCAACCAACTCAATATCGCTGCGGCCCTTCACCTTTACCCCCGCCAGGGCAACCCTGCTTAACAACGGCAAACCGGTTGAGACGGTGGTAAGCAAGACGCCGGGGTATCATAAGGAAGATCGGGCCTTCCTGCGGCTGCGCAATCTGCCGACCACCACTATTCTGGATGAGCCCCTGGTGATCAAGCTGGAGTTTGATTCGACCCTCTGTGAATAGTAATGCTACGATTAGTAGAATAGCAGCGCCAGCAGGGCAAAGAGGGCGAACAGGAAGGCATTGGCAAGCTTAATCAAGGACATTCTGCGGCGGGTGAATTCGGAAAGGGCCAGCGCCTGTTTGCCCCGGTGGCAGAACACTACCAGCAGGGCCGGCGGCAGGGCTGCGGCCAGGGTATAGCAGAGAAAAGCTGTGAGGGTAAGAGAAAAGTTCCCCGTATCCGAGCGGAGCAGGTACAGTATCGTTGCCAGATAAATTTGCCCGGTACAGAGAAATTCCCCGGCGGAAATTACTATTCCCAGAAAAAATATCGCCGCCATAAGGAAGCGGGTATTCCCTTCCATCACCCTGCGTATCAGGGTATGGTTGAAACGGCGAAGCGCCCTGGGGAGCTGCACTTTGATTGCCCCGTAATTTTCCCGGCGGGCATTTACAAAATCCATCATATTTAAAACACAGAGCAGCAGGGACAGGATAATTTTTGTGGTTCCAGTCGGGGATCGAATAATAAATACCCATTTTAAGATCATGACGTTTGGCGGAATCCGCCAGCATCTTCACCACATCCTTTTTATAGGGGGTATTCATAATATTGAAATCCGTATATTTGGTGTCAAACATACAAAAACCATCGTGGTGTTTTGAAGTGATGGTGATAAATTCCATCCCGACCTGTTTTGCAAAATCAAGCCACTGGTCGGGATCGAATTTTTCAGGATTAAACTGACGGATCAGCGGTTCATAATCCCTGCGGGGCATCCTGCCGCGCCATTCTATCTGCTCATGCCACCCGGGGATCGCATAGAGGCCCCAATGGATAAACATCCCGAAACGTCTTTCGTTGAACCAGTCGCGGCTGTCGTGGAAACGGAAACTGTTTATCATTGCGGCCTTACTCCTTATTTCTTTGCGAACGCGCTGCCGTCGTAGGTTTTCTGATTAATCTCAATATACCGGTCAATACCCAGATTTTTGAGATTGGTCTGGAAGGCATTCCAATCGGTATTGATATTCAGATCCCCTACAATAAATTTAGCGATACTCTCTTCCACGTATGTATTGATATTGGTGGTCAGAGTTGCAATCTCGGAAACATCTTCCGTTGCATAATAAAGCGGCGGAAATAGCATATCCAGGGGCTCGCCATAGGGGGCGTAGTTTTCCTTTGTCTTTATATACAGGAACCTTTCAGCCCCTTCTCCGGTAGGATCCCGCATATTTTCCGGGGTCTGCTGGGTAAGCCTGAAATTCTCGGTTCTGAAATTGGGGAAGAGCTGGTCCCAGTTAAAGTTATTGTACAGAGGATGGGTAGGCAGCATGGTAAGCGTTTTATAGACCGCAGGCCTTCCGTCAGGTCCGGTGGTACCCGGGTCTGCATCGGTCCAGGAAGTGCCCTTTTCCCCGAAAATAAGGGTCATGGTTCCTTCATCAGACACCAGCCAGTCCAGCCAGCGGGTAACCAGCGCAGGATTCTTAGAGGAAGAGGGCAGGAAAGCGGCGGCCCGTTCGGTCTGGAATTTATCATAGTAGCTGTACCGGGTAATCTGCATACCATGGGGCCCCTTGAGGGGAGGGATGGGCTCATAATCAATCCAGCGTACCGGCTCCCCGGTCTCCCGGCTTCCCATGCCGCCATGGTGGGTATTCGGTATAACGCCGATGATTGACTCATATTTTACGCTGTTCAATTTTGACCGGTTGGCCCCGGTTTGGGTAAAGCTGTCTTTGGAAACAAGGCCCTCCTTGTACAGCTGGTTAATGTATTTTAAACCCTCCTGATATTCCGGCCGGGTAAAGGCGGCGACCACTTTTCCGTTTTCCAGGAACAGGCGGTTCAGCCCGTCATCAAAAATAAAGGCGTTCATTAAATAAGAACTCACCTTGGTGCCGAAGTTGTCGATAGCCCCCATTATCGGAATCTCATCATTCGGATCCCCGTTGCCATTGGCGTCTCTGGTTTTAAAAGCCACCAGCATGTCATGGAATTCTTCAATGGTGGTAGGGACCTTCAGATTTAAATTCTTCAGAAATTCCGTATTTACCCACTCTTTTTCGTAGTATTGGCAGTGGAAACAATCATTGGCGGAAGGATATTGATAGATCCCCCCGTTGGGCAGGGTGATAACATTTCGCCATCCCGGTATTTCATCCAGCCGCTGTTTAAAATAAACCGAATCGGATTCAAGATAATCCTGGATGGGCAATATTAATCCCTGCTCGGCAAATTTGAGTATGTCGGTCATGACAAACATGGTTTGGGAATGTCCGCCGGCAACAATAAGGTCCAGCGGCTCATCGCTGGCCAGGGCCAGGTTTACCTTTTCCTTGTACTGGGCTACCGGCACAATGGTCCAGTTTACATGGACGTTGGTCTTGTCTTCATAGAATTTGGTCATCCAGTTGGTGTCGGCGTTGAACTCCGCCCTGGTTGCCGCCAGCATGACATTGATGGTTTCCTTTTCCTTTACAATCGGAAAAGTCCCCAGTGCGTTAAAATTGGACCGGTCCACACCGCCGCCTGAACCCTGCGTTTGTGATTTGGACCCGCTGCATGCGCTCACCAGGAACGCCAGCGCCAAAATCCCCGCGACTAAAAAAACGCTTCTCCCTCTCATACAAAGCCTCCTCCTGAATTTATCAGCCTTTTATGGCTCCTATCATAATTCCCCTTATAGAATATTTCTGAACAAAGGGATAAATGATCAATACCGGCAGCATGGAAATAACAATGATAGCGTATTTACTCGCCTCCGCCACCGCAAGGGTCTGCTCCTGGATGCTTAAATTTCCCGTCTGGTTTAACATGCCTTCTATGTTTGCAATGGCGTTCCGCAGAATAAGCTGTATGTTGTACAGCCGCTGGGATTTTAAATACATCATGGCATCAAAATAAGCGTTCCAATGGGTGCTTACCGCATAAAAAAGGGTCAGTACCGCGAGAATCGGCGAAGAGAGGGGCAGCACAATGGAGATAAGCGTTTTGATATCGCTGGCCCCGTCCAGCTCGGCGGATTCATACATTTCTTTGGGGATGGTGTTCTGAAAAAAAGTCCGCGCCAGTATCATGTTCCACACCGTCATGGCGCTGGGGAGCAGCATAACCCACCGGGTGTCCATTAAGCCCAAATTTTTGATGACGATGTAGGTTGGAATCATCCCCCCTGAAAACATCATGGTAAAGGCAAAAAGCAGGGTGAAAAAATTTCTCCCCGCAAAATCACTGCGGGACAGGGGATAGGCGCACATAACAGTAACAATCAGATTAATTACGGTCCCCACAGAGGCATAGAACAGGGTATTAAGATAGCCCGTGGTTATATTCCCGTTCCGGAGGATCATCTGAAAGGTGGCTAAAGTAAAATGCCGGGGCCATAACACGACCCGCCCGGCAAGAACCGACTCGGGAGATGAGAGGGCCTGGGAAAAAATATTTAACAGGGGAACTACCACAATGATCCCGCAGAAAATTAACAGCACGGAATCTAAAATATAAAACAGTCTGCTGCTTGCCGTTAATTTCATGTTATGTAACCCCCTACCACAAGCTGATGTTGCTGATTTTTTTTGCGATCTGATTTACCGAAATCATAAACACAAAGGAAATCACGGACTGGAATAAGCCTACCGCAGTAGCCAGGCTGTAATTCATGTCTACCAGCCCCATACGGTAGGTATAGGTGGAAATAACATCTGAGGCGCTCATATTAAGGGGGTTCTGCAAAAGGTATACCTTTTCAAATCCGACATTCAGGATTCCCGCCGTATTGATGATAAACAGAATAATGGCGGTAGGTAAAATGCCCGGGATATCCACATGCCATATCCGCTGCCAGATATTGCACCCGTCAATATAGGCCGCTTCCTGCAATTCAGGGCTGATGCCTGCCAGGGCGGCTATATAAATGATGGAAGAATACCCGGTGTTTTGCCAGATACCGCTCCAGACGTAGATTGATTTAAATAGCTGGGCCTCACCCAAAAAGCTTACCCGTTGCCCGCCCAAAGCGGCAATGAGGATATTTACCACCCCATTCAGGGACAGCATCTGGGTAAGAATACCGGCGATGATAACGGTAGAAAGGAAATAAGGGGCATAGGTAATCATCTGGACGGTTTTTTTGAAGAAAATCATCCTGCATTCGTTCAGTGCTATGGCAAGAATGATGGGGGGTAAAAACCCCGCCAGCAGAGAATAGAGGCTGATTCCAATGGTGTTACCGATGAGCCGGGGAAAATAATAGGACCCGATAAAAGCTTTAAAATGTTTTAGCCCGGCCCATTTGCTGCCCCAAAAGCCCACCCGGATCATATAATCCTTAAAGGCAATTTGCAGTCCATACATAGGGGCATATTTAAAGACAATAACCCAGGCAAGGGGGACCAGTAACAGCAGGTAAAGCTGCCAATGGCGGACGGCCTGTTTGTGTAATCTGTAATAGAAGGACTTCTTTTCAGCCAAAACAACAGCCACCTTTCATGAATTTCATCGAAATGATATACCAATTATTACATTTATTTAAGTTCAATCCAAATAATATACCCATTATCTTATGCTTGTAAAGCAAATTTGAGATTATTTGAGATTATTTTCACTACAGGGTGGTGGTTATTCAGGGAATAAAACCTATTTTCTCTCCCTTTCATTGAACCGCCGCACATCCCAGCGTCCTATATAGATAGAAAAACTATATAGGGGGACCCATGTTCATAAATTCTTATGCGCCTTTTGGGGCTGAGGGAATCATCATCCGGGTTGAAGCGGATATCCGCCGGGGAATTCCGGGGGTCGATATTACGGGCCTTGCGGAAGGGGCGGTGCGGGAGGCCCGGGAACGGGTACGGGCGGCGTTCCGTAATTCGGGATATGCCTTTCCCCTGGACCGGATTCTGATAAACCTGGCCCCCGCCGGAGTGAAGAAGGAAGGCGCCGCCCTGGACCTGCCCATTGCCCTTGCGGTGATGGCCGCGGCGGGCCTGGTCCCCTCCCCTGACAACCTGATGGTCATGGGGGAACTGGAACTTTCAGGCAGCGTCCGGCCGGTCCGGGGGGTGCTTGCCGCAGTGGATGCCGGACTTAAGGCGGGTATCCGGGATTTCATTGTCCCTGCGGAAAATGTTCGGGAAGCGGCCATCCTTGCGGGGAAAAGTTTCGCGGACCCAGGGGCCGCAGGCAGGGCCAGGGTTGCCGCCGCCGCTACTTTGCAGGAGGCCCTCCACGCCCTCATCGTCCGGGCCGAATCAGGTTCCCTGCCGGTATCGGATTTTTCCGCCGGGAAAGGCGCCGCGGCCGCAGGAACTGTTTGCGGGGATTTTTCCCAGGTCCGGGGCCAGAGCCGGTATAAGCGGGCCCTGGAGATCGCCGCTGCAGGGGGGCATAACCTGCTGGTCTTTGGTCCGCCGGGGGCGGGAAAAACCATGCTTGCCCGAAGCCTGCCTTCGATCATGGCCCCTTTAACCGTCAGCGAATCGGTGGAAATAACCCGGCTTTACAGCCTTGCGGGGCAGATCAATGCAGGAAAGGGAAACGCCGTTGATCTCTCCCTTATTACCCGTCCTCCCTTCCGCTCACCCCACCATTCCGCCAGCGCCGAGGGCATCCTCGGGGGCGGCAAAACAGTACGTCCCGGCGAAATCAGCCTGGCCCATTACGGGGTGCTTTTTCTTGATGAAGCCCCGGAATTCCGCTCAAACGTACTTCAGGCCCTGCGGGAACCCCTGGAAGATCAGGTCATAACGATCTCGCGGGCGGAAGGCCCGGTCAGGCTTCCCGCGGAATTTCAGCTGATCCTGGCGGCCAATTCCTGTCCCTGCGGCCGACTCGGCCTGCGGAGTCCGGGAAATACCTCTGACGGCGGCAGTGGCCTGGGTTGTTTTTGCAGTCCCGAGGAGGTCAACCGTTATTGGCGGAAATTCGGCTCCGCCCTCCTTGACCGGATTGAGCTCCGCGTCGCCGTTATTCCCCCGGACATTAAACAGTTGGAGGAAGACCGCGGAGAATCCAGCGTGGAAATCGCCAAACGGGTGCAAAGGGCGGTGGAAATACAGCGGGAACGGCTGCAAGGGCTCATCCCCGAAGGGAGCGATACCGCCGGTATTTCCTGCCGCCGCAATGCCCGGATTCCTGCGGGAATGGTGGAGCGCTGCTGTCCCCTGACGGACCGGGGAACGCGGGCCCTCCGGGAAGCCATGGCAAAACTTGCCCTTTCCGGCCGGGCTTACCACGGCATTCTCCGGGTGGCCCGGACCATTGCGGACCTTGAGGGCCGTTCTTCCATTGATGCGGACCATATTCTGGAGGCCGTTCAGTACCGCCGCCAGGGGGACGATCCCTACGACATTCTCATGACGCCGGGCGCGACAGCGCCCCTTTAATCCTTCCTACCGGAAAGCGGCCCGCAGGGGCGCATGAGTAATGGGTAATGCAAAATGTCAATACAAATGTATTGACAAAAATAAAAAGGAGTATTATTATGAGTTATGTATTTGAATGGGACGAGAACAAGAATGCTACAAATATCAGGAAGCATGGTATTGCTTTTGAAGATGCAGCGCATGTGTTTCGTGATCCCCTTCGTATGGTTCAGTTTGACTGGGATCATAGCATACATGAAGAACGGTGGAAAGTTTATGGCGTTTTCCGCAGGGTCTTAACGGTAATTTTTACCGAAAAAGACACGGTAACCCGTATCATATCAGCCCGCATGGCAAGCCCTGCGGAACAGGAGGAATATTATTATGGCTATCGTACGTATGACTTTGAATGACTGGGATGAACCATCCCCGGAATCCATAGCAAGGATAGAGGCTCTGGACGGCAGGCCCATTGATTTTTCCGATATCCCCGAGGCAAGTCCGGAGGAATTAATGGAAATGCGCCGTCAGTCCCTGGAAAACCATAAAAAAAAGATGTTTTCCCTGCGGCTTGGCAATGACACTATCGAATGGTGGCAACGGCTAGGCTCAGGCTATACGGGCGTCATGGCCCGCCTGCTGGAACAGGCAAAAACCCACCCCGAATGGATTAAACAGTGTCTGTAATAATTAGCAGGCAGCGGTGAGTAATTCAGGAATTGCTTCCAAAACCGTGTCCTCGATCTTCCGGCCGCCTGAGCTAATGCCCAGCCTGCGGTCCGGGCGGGCCTCGCCGTGGAAGTCGCTGCCGGCGGTGATGTAAAGCCCCAGGGAATTCCCCAGTTCTTCAAGCCGGCGGCAGGCCCGGGGTTTTGCGGTGGGGTGCCAGGCTTCAATGCCCATAAGGCCCTTGTCTTTCAGTTCCTTGATCATGTCTGGGAGGCGGCCCCAGGCCACATAGAGGGACATGGGATGGGCCAAGACCGGAATGCCTCCGGATTCCCGGATCAGCGCCGCGGCCTGCTCAAAATCCAGGCCCGCCTTGGAGACATAGAAAGGTTTACCCACCCCCAGGTAGCGGGAAAAGGCCTGTTCCCGGTTTTTGACGATTCCCCGGTTCACGAGGAGGCTTGCAAAATGGGGCCGCCCCACCGAATGACCCCCGGACAGGGCCTGTACTTCTTCATAGGCCGCCTCAACGCTGAATTCGTGCATCTTGTCCAGAATTTCCCGGTTCCGCGCTTCCCTCAGGCGGGATAATTCGCTTACCGTATCCAGGAACGCGGGGCTTGGCCGGGTGATGCCCAGCCCCAGCAGATGGAACTCACCGGGGCCCTTGTTGGTAATTTCAATCTCAATCCCCGGAATGAAACGGATTCCCCGTATTGCCGCCTCATTTTTTGCGTCTTCCAGGCCATTAATGGTATCATGATCGGTCAGGGCAATGGCCGAAAGGCCCCGCTTCGCCGCTTCCTGAATAAGCGCCCTGGGGCTCAGGCTGCCGTCGGACGCATTTGAATGGGTGTGCAGGTCGATCAAGAGGGAAACCTTCGGTTGAGTCTCATACTTTATAAAAATCACCCGCGAGCAGATCCATAAAGATGATATCGTAAACTTCCCTGTTGCGGTACAGCGCTTCCCTGCGGATGCCGATTTTTTTAAACCCGACTTTTTCATAGCAGGCAATGGCCCGTTTGTTAAAGGAATATACCCGGAGCATGATATTGTGAAGGTTCAGGCACTTAAAACCATAGTCCGCAAGCAGGGACAGGGCTTCGGTCCCATAGCCTTTGCCCCAGTAGTTCTTATCGCCGATGAATATCCCGAGTTCCGCAGTCTGATTTAGATTATCTATGTCCATAAAGCCACAATTTCCAATGAGCCCATCGGTTTTCTTGTCTATGATTGAATAGTGATGCCCTTCCGCCAATTTATTCAAAAATGATCTTTCGTTTTCCGCATTTATTGAAGCCTGATATAGCTGAAGATTTACCGTTACATCCAAATCATTAAGCCATTCGGTGAATTTTTCCGCATCATCGGCGTCTATCGGCGACAGGTAGCATTTTTCTCCGACCAGTTTCCTGAAATACACTTATGGCAGCCTAATTCCTTATACAGTAAATACTTACAATGTTGGACGACACTGGGATTGAACCAGTGACTTCTACCGTGTGAAGGTAGCACTCTCCCGCTGAGTTAGTCGTCCAGGGAACTGATGAATCAATGATAGCACATGAGGGCGGTTTTGGTCAATTACGCGATTGGGCGACCGCTTCTATTCGGTGAGGCGGGCGGATTGGGGGGAAAGCTCTTCCCAGATTGAGGGCTCAAGGACATCTGGGTCGATTTTGGGGTAGAGCATAGGTTCGTAACCCGGTTCGGGGTAGAGGGCGTTCCGGGAATTGAGGAAGGCCAGGTTGATGCCGGGGGTGGAGAAGCTTCCGGCGCCGAGGCGGACCATGGATTCGGGGTTCCGGGTGAGGGTGTCCCAGGCGCGGGCGGAATCGGTGTAAAGGCCCAGGGCGCGGGAACGGTAGCGATCCAGGACACGGGGCTGGACATTGCCCTGGCTCCGGCTGATGGCTTCCAGGGTGACCCCCATGTTGTTCCGGGCGATCATGAGGCGTTCCGCCAGATCGATGTATTCGGGGCGCTCGTTGGGCATGAGCATGGGGAGCCGGGAGCGTTCGGCCTCAAGGATGTCCAAAAGACGGTTGTAATAGCCCTGGGCGGCGAAATAATCGCCCCGCTGATAGGTGACATTCCCCAGGGCCAGGAGGATGCGCCGGTTCAGGGGCAGTTCCGATGAGGCGGCGAAGAACCGTTCCAGGGCCTCCGGCCACTGCTCCAGCCGGTAATAGGCGTTCCCCATCCGGTACTGGATTTCCGGGGGGGCCCAGCCGTTCCGCTCGGAACGCAGGTAATATTGCAGGGCCCGTTCCATGTCCCCGATCTTGGTAAAGTATTCGAGATCACCCAGGTCCGCATAGAGTTTGCCGAAATCCGGGGATGGATTAA
Source organism: Spirochaetia bacterium (assembly GCA_026002595.1). Taxonomy (GTDB): domain Bacteria; phylum Spirochaetota; class Spirochaetia; order Treponematales; family Breznakiellaceae; genus BNUT01. Next base: position 9,809 of record BOBW01000050.1, read on the forward strand.
GGAGCCGCCGACTAAGCCCATCCTCGTAAAGGCCGATGCCTTTGACAAGCTGTTCCTCGGCGTCAAAGAACCTCCGCTGGCCGGTAAGGATGCTGGCATAGCGCTGCTGGGTAGCGATCCGGTAGGCCAGACGCTTGATTGATTCTTCCCGGGCCGCGTCAAAGGCGCGGATGGCGGTTTCCAGGGCGTCCTGCTCTGCCGGAAGATTGCTCAGGCTGCGGTAGTACCGGGACAGGTGATAGTGGCCTTCAGGCAGGGCGGGAGCGGTCTTTACCGCCCGGAGCAGCACATCCCGAACACCCTGAATCTGTTCAACATATTCATTGGGAACGCCCCGGACTTCCTCGGTCCGTTTGTCCATCAGATAGCCCCCCAGTTCCGCCAGGGAATCACCGCCTATTTTCCGCGGATAACTCTTCAGATCAGGCAGGGAATCAGGGCCCATTTTCAACCTGGATGTATACATAAAATAGGATTGCAGGGGCAGCACTTCCTTGATGTTGTCGGTGCGGATAAAGTACTTCATCATCCGTTCCATCACGAGGTCGTACTGACCGGGCTTCAATTTCTGGTCCAGGAGCCGGGCATAGGCAAAGCGGGCGTCCTCATACCGGTCGTAGTCAATTTCCCCCCAGGCAAGGGCGTTATCCCCCAGGGCCAGCAGGGCGTCGTAATCATTTACTTCATAATCAAGGATATTCCGCCGCAGCAGGGAATCTGCCTTCTCGTAGTCTCTTAAATACCAGGTTTCCAGATTGGCGTAATCCAGCACACCCTTTTTGTCCCGGGGATAGAAGTTCAAAAGTTCATCGTACTTTTCTTCCGCATAGCGGTACTGCCGCTCATCCCGGAAAGCCTCGGCGTATTTGTAGAACCAGTTTTTTACCCGGTGGATGCCGAAGGCCTGGGTAAAGCGCTCGTTTGCCCGTTCGTATTCACCCTGCCCTATCCGCTCATAACCCAGTTTATAAATTGATTCAGCCCGCTGGGGTATATAGATGAATTGATAAGCCAGATAGAAAATGGAAGCCGCCAGTACGGCGATCATCATAAAGATACGGAAAACGGGCAAAAAATTATGAACAAAGATATAGGCGAAGCTTGACTGTTCCGCCTCCAGTTCCGCGCCGGTCTTTTTCTCAAAACCCCTGGGGATGGCAATGGTCCGGCCAAGAATTTTTCCTGCCAGGGCGGCGGTTTCCCGTGCCGAGGCGCCCCGGACCAGGAGCTTGACCAATTTTGACATTTGGCCCGGGTCAACCGCCTCTTCAACGATCAATTCCTCGCAGGCTACCCGTAAATTAAGGGGATACCCCGCAAGGGTTTTCTGCAAATTGGCCAGGTCCTCATCGCTGAGCAGTATCTCCTCAACATCATCGGACGCGGCAGGCCTGGTCCCGCTTTTTCCAGGAGCATCATCGAGCCCCGGCAGGGTAAATTCATCCAGTTCGGATTTTCCGCCGGCAAGGCCACCGGCGGCCCCGGCATCAAAATCCTCAGGCAGCTTATCACCGCTGTTGAGGGGGGAACCTGCGCCCTCCGGGCCCGGTTGAGTATCGAGGGTAAATTCATCAAAGGAATCGGGGGGCAAATCCCCCACAAGCGGCTCCGAGCTTCCCGCATTCGGACCGAAACCATCATCCCCGGCGGGTTCCGGGAAATCCGTGCCCCCGCCGCCTGAGGCAAATTCATCAGGAATTGCCGCGGATGCGGGGCTTCCGTCCGGGGATTCTGCCGCAGGAGCGGCAGGAGCGTCATCGGCTGAATCAGAAACGATAGGTGTGCCGTCAGTTGAGTCAGGGGCGTCATCAGCCGGAGTCGGACTTTCACTGACATCGGCGGCCGGATCGGGGTTTTCCGCGGCGGCGTCAAGATCGGTGTCAGCGTCAGCCGCATCCGTTTCAGGGGCCTCATCAGCGTCTGCACCGGCGGAGTCGTCCATCGGCAAACCCGCCTCGGCCAATTTGCCGTCAAAATCCCGGTCTTCACCAATATCGCCAAGGTCAAACGGCTCGGCAGCGGCGCTGTCGGCACCGGGGATGAAAGCCCCCGCCTCGGCTTCGGTATTTTCCGGGGGAATGTCGGCAAACCCATCGGCGGCATTTTCCGGATCAAGAATGTCGGGTGATTCGTCATCGGGAAGATCATTTAAAGCATCGCTATCCAGCGATGCAGCGTCATCTACAATGTCCGGTGTGCTGGATTCCACATCCTCGGCAAAGCCGTTCAGCAGATCATCCGGGATGGCAAAGTCATTGCCGTCTGTTTCGGGCTCATCGTTCCCCGGCAATGGAGGCTCAGCCCCGGATGCTCCTGGGTCTTCCGATAGATCCGGCAAATCAATGTCTGAGTCCGGTGCGGCCAGGTCGTTGGGGATGGTATCTAAAAAGGAACTGAAGTCAAAATCTGCGTCCGTATCCGGGGGAATGATGCCGCCGTTGTCCGCGCCTGAATCAGGGGCCGGGGCTTCAGCCGGGGACCCGGCTGTGTCAGCGGCGATGGGGGCCGGGCTATCGGCGGCCGGTTTCGGGGGCGCGTCAGTCGGGAGCGCAAAATCCTCATAGAGTATATTTTCGGCTTCGTTGCCGATGTCGGCGAATGAGTCTTTAAATTTCTGAAGCGCACGCAATGACGGCATATTAAGATAATTAAGTATCGGCCGATAATTGGAAAGAGCTTATGAAAACGATCACGTTCTATGCTGCAATATTCCTTTTGGCGGTTGCCGGCTCGATAGGAGCAGCGGATATTGAATCTTCTCAATTTATTGACCACATGAGAAGCTTCGGCAGCCCCGGCGCCCCCGAGCTCTACGAGGATTCGGTCATTTTCACCGCCCCTTCGTCCCTGCGCCGGGTGGGGATCGCCTTTGCCCACGAAGACTTCGGCAAGGTCCATTGGCTGCAGCAGTTTCTGGTTCCCCAGGACCCACTGGGCGCCCCCATTCCCAGGGGCAAAAAAGTTCCCGATCCCTACATTGATTCGGGGCTTCGCTTTTTAGTATACCCGATCCCGGAAAATTCCCCGGAACTGGAATACCGGATGGTGATCGACGGGCTCTGGACCACGGACCCCGCGAACCCCGCAAGCCGCAAGGACAGCCGCTCGGGCCTGACCTATTCCGTGCTGTCCATC
>BOBW01000051.1 GCA_026002595.1 Spirochaetia bacterium
GCCGGGCGTCATCACCGGCGGCCGCACTGCCTGTACCGGCCGCGGCGCCCGTAGTACCCCTCCCCAACGAATATACCCCGAAGGCCCTCATGCTTATTAATGACTCGTCTTCCTCAGGGGGCGGGATGGCATCGATGCTCGGCGCTTCAGGCCTCGGCAGCCTGGCGGGTCTTGCCGGGGTCAGCACCGGTTCAACATCCAGCCAGCTCGCGGTGGAACTGGTCAGTACCAATACCCTGCTCGATATGGTGGTGGACGAGTTCGGTCTTATCACCCGCTATAAGATCGATACCCCAAAGAAAAAAGCAGAGTCCCCCCGTGCCGACAGCCGTAAAGCCCTCAAGAAAAAACTGTCCGCCGCCTATGATGAGAAGAGCGGGTTCTTCAGTATCTCCTTTACCGATATTGATCCGGTCTTTGCGCAAAGTGTGGTGAACTTCTGCGTCACGTACCTGGGAAACCGGTTCGATGAATTAGGTATAGACAAGAACCAACTGGAAAAGGTGAACCTGGAAAAAAATCTCCAGAACACCTATGAGGAAATCGTGTTTTGGGAAGGGGAGACCCGGCGGCTGGAACAGTCCATCCAGATGGGCAGTACGTCGTTTCCTTCGTTCTCCCTGGAACTCAGCCGTATCGCCATGGAACTGGAAGCCCAGAGGACCGTTTATACCCAGCTCAAGGTCCAGTACGAACTTCTCAAGGTGACCATGGCCAGTGAGAAGCCGGTGTTCCAGGTGCTGGAGATGGCGGAAGTCCCGGATAAGAAATCAGGTCCCAGCCGGGGGCTGATTTGTGCCATCGTGACCTTCGCGGGGGCCTTCTTCTCGGTGTTCCTGACTTTTGTCCTCAATGCCATTGAGAATATCAAAAAAGACCCGGAAGCCATGGACAAGTTCAAAAGTAAAAAAGGGAAGGCTGTTTAAGCAATGCGGTACAAGAATTTTCTATTACTGATAATTATCCTGTTTCTCGCCTTCCCCATATCTGCCCAGCAGACAGGGACGGGTACTACGGGCGCCGCGGCCGGTACAGGCAGTGCGGCCGCCGGTGATGACGCCCGGCAGCTTATGCTGGCCCTCTCCACCGCCGATTACCCCGCCACGCCGGGGGATGTCTACAACTTGACTTACATCGCCAATATGACGGGAAGCGGGGGAACCGCGATCTCCGTACCCCTGACCCTGGACGCGGGCTACCAGCTGACGATCCAGAACATGGGAACGGTCAATGCCCGGAACAAGACCTATCTCCAGGTGCGGAGGGAAGTGGAAAGCCTGGTCTCAAAAAGTTTCCCGCTCTCAGGCCCCGCGTTTACCCTGATCCGTCTGGGCCGCTTTAATGTGATGGTCTCAGGCGAAACCGCCGTTGCGGGAAACCGGAGTGTTGACGGCCTGACCCGTATTTCCGATCTGGTCATGGATATGGCCTCTGTTGTCCCGGCATCAGGCGGAACAGCCGCTGCGGAAAATCAAAACGGTACTGCGGTTGGTAGTAATACTACTCCTGCGGCCGGCAGCGGCACGGCATCGGCCCTGAGCGCCAAAGCATCATCCCGGCGGGTAACCGTTAGCTCCGCGGCGGACAAAGAGACCACCTATGACCTGTTTCAGTTCCAGCGTTACGGGACCCTGGCGCAGAACCCCTATATCAAACCGGGGGACCGGATCAGAATCCTCCCCGCCGGCCGGACAATACAGATTACCGGGGAAGTATTCCGTCCGGGAACCTACGAACTCCTGCCCGGTGAAGAACTGGAGAGCTTGGTACAGAATTACGCCGACGGCTTTACCCTGAATGCGGATCCCGGCCGGATCATATTATCGCGGATCAGCACGGAAGCGGCGGGGGAGACGAGGATATTTGATTACCAGGGGAATAGGGGGATGACCCTGGAAGACCGGGATGTCATAACGGTAGGGAACAAAGCAATCACCCGTCCGGCGGCCTTTTTTGAAGGGGCGTTACGGGGGACATTAAGCAGAACCGGGACCGGGGAAGAGCTAATCTCCGGGGTGCAGGAGACAAGCTCTGACATAGAGGGGATGGCGAAACTGGAGTATCCCTTTTACGAGGGTGAGACCCTGGGGAACGCGGTGCGGGCGAATGCGCTGCGCTTTACGGCGTCAAGTGATTTGGCTGCGGCCTATGTGATCCGGGGCGGGGCCCGGATCCCCATGGATCTGACCCGGTATATCTACTACAACGATTTCAGCAAGGACCTTGCGCTGGAGAATGGGGACATCATCAGGATACCGTTTTTACAGTACTTTGTGCTGGTAGCGGGAGCGGTGAAGGCGCCGGGGAGGTATCCGTATGTGCCTGACCGGCAGGCGGACTATTACATCAACCTGGCGGGCGGCCGGGACGAGATGAAGAACACCGGGCGTGGGGAGACAATAACGGATATGAATAACCGGAAGGTGAAGAACGATGTGATTATCGAGCCTGAGATGATGATAACGGTGCCGATGAACAGTTTTATGGCGAATTTCAATATCTATGCGCCGGTAATCACGACGGTCCTGTCGCTGATAACGACGACCCTATCCATTCTTGCGGTAACCGGGGTGCTGACGAAATGATGCCGGGATAGATTTACTGCAGCGGAAGAAGTTGATAGAAAGGGGGCTGTGCGGACGAAAATCCGCACAGCCCCCTTTTTTTCGTTTTTTCTACCGGGCCGGAATTTTCCTCAGGGGGGACTACTTCAGTGTGCCGCCGCCGCCCCAATTTTCCAGCTCAATGATATTGAGGTAAATGTGGCCCTTGTCGATGCCCAGCTCCTTTGAGAGCAGATCAAACACCCCTTCGGTGAACTTCTTTTTTGGCTCAAAGTCTGACTGGTGATAGAGGCGGATTTCGACATAGGCGCCGCTGACCAGGGCGCCCGCCCGGTAGAAGCTGTGATCCCCGGAAAAGTCGATCAGGAGACCGGCTTCACTCTTGGTGGGGATGATGGCGATAAGCTCTCCGAGGCTGGACTTGATCCTGTCCTTCTTCTCGTTTGAGAGCTTTTCCGTGGTATTGATGGCAATATAGGGCATTCTGGACCTCCGTTAGATCAATTTATGGAATCATAAACTAATTTTTAGCCAGCGTCTATGACGTCTATGATGCCTTGGCGGGCCTTTCAACTTTTTAAAAAAATCCTTATGATTATTTTACGAATGCCGATAAGAAGAGGTACGACCATCATTTTATCGCATTACGGAGGGGACCATTTTGGCAATAACAAACGCGTTATCCGCATATCGGGAAACCAGGGTTAAGACGGCGAGTCAGGGGCAGCTCGTGATCATGCTCTACGACGAGGCGGTAAAACACCTGGATCGGGGACTGGAACTTCTGGGCGCTGGCGTTTCGGGCAAGAAAGATCCCGGACAGATCGAAAAAATCAGCAAGTCCATCCTGAAAACCCAGGAAATCATCACCGAATTGATGGTCTCCCTTGATTTTGATCAGGGCGGCGAAATTGCCAGGAACCTTTTTTCCCTCTACACCTGGTTCAATCAGGAGCTTCTTGAAGCGAATGTGAAACAGGATGTCCGCCGCATTACGGTTATCCGTAACATGATGAATGAACTCCGCGGCGCCTGGGCCGAAATCATCGCCAAAACCGCTGCGGACATGGTAGACAGGCCGGTCGGCGGCGTGAATATCGCCGGCTAGGGGAAACTATGGCCGTTGCAGCCCCGGCTCCAACCGGAGCCGCTATCAGCCCCGAAGAATTCAGCCGGCGGGTCGCCATTTTAAAACGCTTTCGTTCCCTTCTTACCGAACAGCGGGACCGGTTCCGTTCATACCTTGAAGTACTTGATAAGCAGCAGGATGTGATCGAGACCGGCAGCGCCGAAGCCCTCATCTCCCATGTGGAACTTGAAGAAAAAATCGTGGCGGACATTTTTTCCATCCAGAAGGTGATAGACCCCCTGGAAGAAATGTACCGCGCCGTTGTCAATACTGTCCCCCCCCAGGAACCCCATGGCCGGGATGATGTGCCCAGCCTGAAATCCGCCCTGGAGGGCCTTAAAAACGAAGCGGCGGCCCGTACCACCCGGAACAGGGAGCTTCTCTCCCGGCGGATGTCGGAAATCCGCTCCGAAATCACGGCCCTGCGGAACAATCCCTATGCGGCCTCTGCCCGGCGCTCCGCCTTTTCAGGGGCCGGGACGGCATCGCTTATTGATATTAAAGGGTAAGCGGGACCGATCCGGTTTTTCACTGCTTTACTTGACGAAATCACCTTAATGCACAATACTTAAATTAGATGTGGATGGGTGTGGTGGAAATGGCTGCCATCGGGTGTTGTTTTATACCGCCTCCCCGCCGGGTTTGCCTCCGGCCCCTACCACTATTTTTATGCCCGACATGTCTGTATGGGCATTATTTGAGAGAATTTTTATAAACACCCCTTGGCTAATCAATCCCATCTTTTTATACATGGTCTTGCTGCGGAGGGCCTTGTTTTTCCGGCTGTTCAGAACTTCCTCTAAATAGATAGTGGTACTGCCTTCAAAATGTTTTGCATAGGCAATTAACAACTCGTTATTTTGTTTAATCCCGATAACTGTAAAATTGGGGGTCTGGACGATTACCGGGACGGACGCAATATCCTGATCGGTGATGGGTAACTGCCCCTGATCTACTTCGGCCTTTGTGTTGCCGTGGCGGTTGATACTGTGATTTATAAAGTAGTTGGAAACCTCATGTTCAAGGTCGGAGATATCTATCCCCATTGCTCTTGCTTCGTCAATGAGCCATTTTTCCGGCTTTCCTAATGTGTACCTGATAAATTTATTATCATCCATATCCTGGAGCTTAGACCTTCTTATCTATCAATCCCCGCAGCCTTCCTGAACCGCCGTACCGTAGCCGCCGCAATGGGCCGGGCCTTTTCCGCGCCCCGGGCCAGGGTTGCGTCCAGCGCCGCCGGGTCCGCCATGATCGCCTCGAAGCGCTCCCGCAGGGGGCTGAGTTCCCGGTTGACCACCCGGAAAAGTTCTTCCTTGGCAGCGCCCCAGCCCATGCCTCCGGCGCGGTAGAGAGCCGCGAGGCTCGTCTGTTCCTCTGCGGTGGCGAAAAGTTTGTATAATAGAAAGATTTGGCTGGCTTCGGGGTCCTTGGGCTCCTCCACCCCCTGGGAGTTGGTAACAATCCGCATGATCAGCTTGCGGAGCTCCTTTTCCGGAGCAAAGAGGGGGATGGTGTTGCCGTAGCTCTTGCTCATCTTGCGGCCGTCAAGGCCGGGAACCACCGCCACCGATTCCTGCACCGCCGCCTGGGGCACCTTCAAAATTTCCTGTTTGTAGTTAAAGTTCACCGCCTGGGCGATGTCCTGGGCCATCTCCACATGCTGGACCTGGTCCTTGCCCACGGGGACCACATCGGAATCAAAGAGGATGATGTCCGCCGCCATGAGCACCGGGTAGGTAAAGAGGCCCATGTTGATCCCCGCGTCGGGATCATCACCCTTTTCAGTATTGTCCTGGACCGCCGCCTTGTAGGCGTGGGCCCGGTTCATCAGGCCCTTGCCGGTAAAGGCCATCAGCTGGGTGGTGAGTTCGAAGGTTTCGGGGATGGAGCTTTGCCGGTAAAAGATCACCTTTTCCGGGTCCAGCCCTGCGGCAAGCCAGCCCGCGGCGACCTGCCGTATATTGGCGGCCAGTTCCTTTGGGTCCTTGATGGTGTTCAGGGCGTGGTAGTCGGCAATAAAGTACCGGGCATCGTATTCTTTAGCCAGTTCCAGTGCAGGTTTGATGGCCCCAAAGTAGTTGCCGATGTGGAGTGTCCCGGTGGGTTTGATTCCGGTAAGGGAGATTTTCTTCATGACTGTAAGCTCCTTATGAATTACCAAATTTAGCGGGAAATGAAATACCTGTAAAGAGCGGGACCCTTAAGCGGTTTCCAGAATAACTGCCTCATATTCCTTCAGGACGGGGAGGGTGAATTCCACAACCCCATTGGCCTGTTTATAGGGCAGGGCTTCTCCGCTGCGCAGGGTTCTTACCGCTGTTACCGGGATTGTTACCGGCGCCTGCAAGGTGATATTGCTTACCGGCAGGGGCTCATAGTAGCTGTTGCCGTAATGGCCGGTGATATTCACCAGCTGTACCACCACCCGTCCGGGACGGGCAGCCAAGGTTGTTTCCACCATGGGGGTGAGGCCGGGAGCCAGGCCCCGTATCCCGCAGATCTGTTCCACCAGATCCTGCATAAACCAGAGGGTGTTGGGATACCCTTCTTTATAAAAGAAAGCGCCCGGTTTCCAGGGAACATATATGCCCCGGCCCTGTCCGTACTGATTAATCGAGAACCCCGGCAGATCGTTTTTGTTTTCCGCATAACATCTTTCCGGCGGCCCAAAAGCCTGGGGGGGAATAAAGCTGAGCCAGGGTTTTGCCTTTTCGTTTAGCCGGGTAAAAATAAGCTCATGCCCAATCGCAACATAGGAGGTATCTTTAAAATGGGGGAAGTTCTTTTTATCCTCCCCGCCTACCAGGAACATGGCGGAAAGTATATCCTTCCGTCGGTAATAGACTTCATTAATTCCCAGGCTTTTCAGCGGCAGCTTATGACGGGGTTCATATTTTTCGTTATATTGGGCCGATTCGCCGGTGGCCAGTACCGTGCCGCCCTGCTCCGCAAACTGATCAAGGATGCTGATCTGTTCATCGGAAAGGTATTTAAGATCCGGCAGAATTATCAGCCGGTACCGTTTTAACTGCAATAAATTTGAAAATTTCCCCAGGCGCATTTCATCCAGGGGAATATGCCATTCAGAAAGGGCCCGGACCCAGCCCCGGGCTTCGGCATCGTCATCCCAGAGCTCTTTATGAAAAACAAGCGCCTGGGCAACGGGAAGCAGGTCCTTCAACTCCTCATACTGTTCCGCGGCAAATTTAAATACCTTCCGTACGCCTTCGTAGCCGCTCTTGTCGCCATGGTTATCCAGACGGCCGATAAGGTAATAGTCCAGGCCGCCCTGGTTCGCCAGAGCCTGCCAGAGCCGTAATTCCTGCAGCCAGGGCGAAACAGCCACATGCCGGTAGGGGAATCCCAGAAAATCGACCGAGGTGTTCATGGGGGCGATACTGCCCTTCTCCGGGTCCCGGATATTCCGGGTGTTGGAAGACGCGCTGTATTGCCACACCGGAAGGGGCCGGTCAATTTCGGTATTGGATTCAATCCGCTGATATTCCTGTCCGTTGATTGCGATATCCGTACTGATGGAGCGGACATGTTCTGTAAGCCGCCGGTTAAGATCCCCGGTACATTCATTCACAAACACCCGGTATTTTTGATATACCGGATTATCCAGATTTTCTGTTACCGGTAATTCGAGGCCAAACCGTTCCCTGAATTTTCTTTTACAATTTTCGCAGTGGCAGAGGCCATAGAAGTTATTGCTGTAATCCCTGGTCTGGAATCCCGCCATGTTATAGAAAATGCCGTCAAAGGGCAGGCGGGCAAACATGTCGGAAATAATTTTAAACATGGCGTCCTGCTGATAGGGTCCGTTAGGACAGACATGAACATCGCCGTTGTAGTTAACGATTTTGCCGTCCGCGGTCCGGTAAGCCCAATCGGGGTGCTTCTCGTATACGGCCGCCCGGATTTTTGAAAAGTCCGTCCGGGCAATAACTTTAATGTCCGCCTCATGGCATTTTTCAATGATCTTTGCGAGGCTGTCCCCATGCAGATAATCATTTACCGGCTCAAAATCCAAATCGGTTGGATAATTGGCAATGATTCCGGATGCGTTAAACAAAACAGAGGTAGCATAAAAAGACTGTAAATCCCGGACAAACTGATCGGCGTCTATATCCTGCATATCAATTTGCCGCAGATTTGTCTGAATCTGCCGCCAGGGATGATTAATCCACCATTTAGCCATAAGATTCTCCTTATTGATATTTTTGTTTAAAGTAATCAGGCCCTTCCCGGCATTCCCGTACTATTTCAACAACTTCCTCTGTTGTAATATCAGTATTTATTCCTTCAATATCAAAGGGTGATTTTTTTTCTTTTTTATTTACCGAGATCAATTTAAATCTGTTCCCGTCTTTTCTTGTGATAAACACTTCTTCTTTTAAGGCAGTATTTAATACGGTTGAAAAATTTTGCCGTGCTTCGGAATATTTGAATGTTTTCATTGCGGAACATCCATTGGACTTAAGTCCACTAATTCTACGTTCATGTTTTTTGCCTTATCTTTCATTCCCTTATCCAGGGTCAACAAGGGCAATTTTATTCTATGGCTTGCTTCTAAATAATAAGCATCGTATGCATACATTTTATATTTACCGGAAATTTTCAGCGCCTTATGCATATCAACCTTTACCATACGAATTGGTATCGACTCAAATAAAGAATAGGCTTTTAGCGCCTGTTCTTCATTTAACCGCTGTTTTTTTATCATTCTGGATAATGCATTTCCAATTTCAAATGAAATCATCTCAGGAGCAGCAATTTCAGCCTCTTCGGTTAAAGAAATAATTTTTGCTTTTTCCGGCTCATTGAGAATAATACATATTATTGTGCTTGCGTCTACCATAATCTCCATATTGTACAATGTATAATATCTTTTACATTATGTCAAGTGACGGCTGGTTTTTTCCCGGTAGATAGGGTATATTAGCGCCATGGCAATAATCGCTGTTCTTTTCAGGATCATTGGCGGGCTCTGCCTCTTCCTCTATGGAATGAAGGTGATGAGCGACGGCATCCAGCAGGCCGCCGGTGATCGGCTGCAGAAGGTCCTCAACTTCATGACCGGCAACCGGTTTATGGCGGTGCTGACCGGCTTTGCGATTACCGCCATTATCCAGTCCTCCTCGGCGACTACGGTAATGGTGGTGTCCTTTGTAAACGCCGGGCTCCTGACCTTAACCCAGTCTATCGGGGTGATCATGGGGGCCAATATCGGTACCACCGTTACCGCCTGGATTGTGTCCCTGGTGGGATTCTCCCTCAAGCTTTCGGAACTGGCCCTGCCCGCGGTGGGCATCGGGTTTATCCTCCACATTGTAAAGTGGAAACACCAGGCTCTGGGCGAGACGATCCTGGGTTTCGGCCTGCTCTTTATGGGCCTTGATTTCCTCACCCGGTCCATGCCGAACCTGGGGGACAGCTTCAATGTTATCTCGGCGGTGTCCAACCTGGGTTTTGCCTCTTCCCTGATCGGCGCCGGCGCGGGGCTGGTGATGACCCTGCTCATCCATTCATCCAGCGCCGCCACCGCCATTATGCTGACCATGGCTTTTAACGGCATAGTAGGGTATGAGATGGCCGCCGCCATGATCCTGGGCGCCAACATCGGCACCACTGTTGACGCGGCCCTGGCCGCCATCGGCGCCAAAACCGCGGCCCGGCGGGCCGCCCTGGTCCATGTGCTCTTCAATGTGATCGGCACCTGCTGGGCCCTGCCCCTGATCAAACCGTTGCTGGCCCTGGTGGGCCTTATTACCCCCGGAACCATGGTTCCCGGTTTGATCCACGACCCCATGATCACGACTCACCTGGCCATGCTGCACACGGTTTTCAATATGGTGAATACCATCATCTTCCTGCCCTTTGTAAAGCAGTTCGCCGCGCTGGTTACTGTTCTTGTTAAAGATAAGGATGATGCCGCTGCGGCTCCCAAGGCCTATACCCTTGAATATACCTCCGGGACCCTGCAAAACACCCCGGAACTGAACATTATCCGGGCGGAAAAAGAAATCCGGGACATGGCCGGGGTGGCCTCCGGCATGTTCGCCAGGGTCAGCGCCGCCCTGCAATCCCTGGGAACATCCGAAGACAAGGAAACAGAGGTAAACGCCCTGGTAGCGGAAATGACCGAGAAGGAAGAATACGCCGACGAGATGCGGGTGGAGCTTACCCGGTTTCTTATCGAGTGTACCCGCCAGTCCCTGGGCCGTCAGTCGGAGGAAAAGGTCTATCAGCTTTTGCGGATCATATCGGATTTGGAAGACATGACCGACGACTGTTACAGCGTGAGCATGCTCCTTGACCGGAGCGTTAAAAAAGACCTTCTCTTTAAGGAAAAAGAGCTTGAGGCCCTTGCCCCCTATGTGCAGCAGGTTGAGGAATTCCTCACCTTTGTGCGGGGAGCCCTGGGTCAGACCCTCAGCTTTGAACAGTCCCGCTACGCCCGTGAACTGGAAAATGCCATCGACAAGGCCCGGGACAAGCTGCGGAAGATGGGCCGCAAGCGCATCGAAGCCGGGGAAGACGTAAAGACCGAACTCCTCTTTATCGACGTGGTCCGCCGTGTCGAAAAGGTCGGCGACTACTGCTTCAATATTTCAGAGGCCCTGCGGCAACGGCCCCTCCGGCTGCCCTTTGGGCTGGGGCGGAAATAGTTAAAAAAACCGCGTCCCCTGTTCCGCGCCGATCGTGGTAAGGGGCCCGTGTCCCGGCAGCACCCGGATATCAGCGTCCATTGCCAGGAGCCGTTTGAGGCTGGCTTCAATCTTTTCCTGACTGCCGCCGGGAAGGTCAACCCGGCCGCAGTCGCCCTGGAAAAGGGTGTCCCCGCTGAATAGAATTTTTTCATCCCCAAGATAAAAGCCCGCGGAGCCGGGGGTATGTCCCGGCAGGTGCAGCACGGCGAAGGGGCCGATTGTGTCCCCGTCTTCGAGGAGTTGGGTGGCGGGCGTTTTTTTTAGATAGCCCGCATCGTCTTTGTGGATCGCAATTACCGGTTCCTTCGGCGCTTTGCCCGGCCCGTAGGCCGCGGCCAGATCCGGCAAGGCGGTGATGTGGTCAAAGTGGCCGTGGGTGAGCAGGATGTACTCCGGGTAAACCCTTAGTTTTTCCATCTGTGCTATAATAAGATCCGCTTGGTCCGCGGGGTCAATCACGGTGCAGGTTTCGTTGTGAACGATGATCCAGCAGTTGGTAGAAATGTCCCCAAGGACGAGTTGATGAATTTGATATTTTTCCACGGAGGAATCATACCCTGCGTATCTATGATTTTCTAGTGATTGTTGCTCTGGTGATCTTTTGGTACGGCCTGGTCCCGGTGGCAGGGGCCCTGGTAAGCCGTCATTCCTGGCGGGTATTCCGGCGGCGTTTCGATGATCTCAGACTGCGGCCCCTCCTGGATTACGGGAACTACAGCAAAAAAACAGGAGGGGTCTTCCGCTTTGTCGGGGGTTTTGAATCGGTGACCGATGGGCATACCCTGTGGATCCGCAGTGACAGCCTCACAATCCCGGTGGCCCTTGCGGGGGCCCAGACCTATGTGCTGCCCATGCAGGAAGAGGGCCTTTTGCCCGGCGCTTTTGATCCCGGTGAAGAGGCCCCCGAGCGTGTCCGCTGGGACCGGGTGTCCACCCTTACCGAGGGGGCCAGGGTTTTTGTGGGCGGCGCCCTGATGCTCCGGGATAAGCGCTGGGCCTTTGCCTCCACCCCTGATGCCCCGCTGATGGTTATCTTTTACGATGGCCCCGACCGGTCCCTGGCGGTCCGGTCGATCCGGGCAGGGCGGCACCGGAACGAATACTGGAACGGCATCACTCCCTATGCCCTCATCCTGGGAGCCCTCTGCCTCATCTTTGAAGCCGTTTCCTTTCTTCCCCGCCCGGCTTTCCGGCTCACCGCCATTACCGCCTTTGCGGCTGTTTTTGTTCCCCTATACCCCATGGTCCCGCCGGGGCTCCTCTTTACGGTTATGTACCGCCGGCTTTGGTGGCGCGCCCGGATATTCAGGGCTTACCGGGACCTGGCCCGGCTGCCCCTCAAGTACTTCAAACCGGGGGAGGATGAGACCCGTCTCCCCGATGGGGAGAAGTACGGTTTTGTCCGTTATGATTTATTGCCAACAGATTTGAAGGACAAGATACCCCTGCTCATCCCCGAAGAGGAGAAACGTAAAAAGGCTGAATGGTATGTCTTTGGCGTTTTGCCGCAGGAATCTGAAGTTCCCTCGGAACCCGAGTTTCCTTCGGAACCTGCCGACAATTTTGCCACCTTCGGCGCATTGCCGGGGGACCCCGAAGTCCTGGCCCGGCGTTATACCCGTAATGCCTATGGTTTTGAGATAATTTCCTGGCTGCTTTTGCTGGCGGGGATCGGCTTAAACGCCTTCTTCATCAGACTGATCATCTTCATGGTCTAAGCTGTCTTCATCTGCCTCTTCGATGCTGTCTTCCCCATTGTCCAGAGAGTCTGCCGGGGCGCCGTCCTCTGCGGTATCGGCGGTAAAGCTATCCTCTGCAAAGTCGGCGGTAGCGCTGTCGGTTTCATTAAGAGGGATAAGGCTGTCCTCGGCGCGATCTTCACCGGGCCCGGAATCTTCTTTCCGCGCCCGTGCGTAATTCACCGTAAGGGTCCGGCCCCGGAAGGGCTGGCCGTTCAGGGCTTCGATAATATCATCTGCGACCGAATCCCGGACCTGTACAAAGGAATAATTGTCCATGATACGGATGGCGCCGATATCATCCCGGGAAATTTCAGCCTTGACCGTGATGAGTCCCAGTATTTCACGGGGAAACACCCGCCGGTTCCGCCCGATGCTGATAAAAAGCCGCCGGGATTCTTCCTCCGGCAGGGGCGGACGGGGAGGCTCCCGGTTCGTTTCATTTTGGGATTCGGTACGAAGGGAAGGCCGGGATTTCCGGGACACGGGCCCCTTACCACGATCGGCGCGGAACAGGGGACGCGGTTTTTTTAACTAT
>BOBW01000052.1 GCA_026002595.1 Spirochaetia bacterium
CATGACGAAGCTGGGGCGGGCTGACGGGAGCGTTACCGGGGAAGAGATAGTCAAGCAGTATTATTATCATTCGGATCATTTGGGGAGCGCGCAGCTGATAACGGACGCTGACGGGCAGGAATACGAGCGGATCGAGTATACGCCCTATGGGGAACTGTGGATAGAGAAGGCGTCGATAGCGAGTAATATCGACATACCGTATCGGTTTACGGGGAAGGAAAAGGATGAGGAGACGGGGCTGTATTACTACGGGGCGCGGTATTTGGACGCCAAGACATCGAGATGGCTCTCGACTGATCCCGCTATCGGGGATTACATACCGGGAGCGCCGATCAATGACGAGGCACGGAAGCGGAACGGGAATCTGCCGGGGATGGGTGGGGTGTTTAATACGATAAACTCACACCTTTATCACTATGCGGGGAATAACCCGGTCAAGTACACAGACCCGGATGGAAGAATTGTTTTTTTGGTAGGTGTAGGTACTAGTGCAGGAGCCGGGGCTGGAGGAACAACTAGCTCAGGAATTGCTATTGGTTTTTCAAAAGAGAAAGGATTATCTATTGGATTTTTCTCAAGTGCAGGTGGAGGATCTGAAATTGGTGTATCAGTAGGCATATTTGGTACTGTAACTATAGCACCAACAGCAGAAACCGTAACTGATGCTTCTGGAGTTTCGATGTCTATAGGGGGGTCTGGACGTATAGTTGCTGCTGTTGGCGTTGATTTGAATTTGAATCTGGATGGCTCAGGAGAATCATTAACTATTAACGTTGGTTTTTCACCACCTATTTTACCTGCCGAGGTACACACAATGATTACAACGACCGAAGTGACTGGCGGAACGATAGAGGATATAGCAAAAAGCTTCTATACCGCTGCCGCTGATTATGTGGCAAATGAAGTCATAGCCCCATTACTTGAGATGGTGCCGGTACCATGAAATATTGTATTGGCATTATTTTTATTCTGCTAATAGGGTTATATTTTTTTTTATACATAAGAAGTATAAAAAAATATCGAACAGCAGAAAAAGAATTTATAAAGTATCTGTATAGTATTTCTGATACAGATACTTTATATGGTTTAGGGATAATTGATAAGGATGGAATAAAAGAGCGAAGAGCAATATTTTACTCTACGATGGATGACAAGCTTTGGGAAAAATATAAACAAACAAAGGACGAAAGATATTTGGACTTTGGCGATGAAGTTACAAAATACTTTAAATCCAAGATAGCATTTTTTGTTTTATTGGCTGTAACTTCCATCGTTTTTGGTATTCTTGGGGAATATTTTTCATAGGGGATAAAAAGGTGCCTGTCACCATAAGCGTTTACTTAAAGGAAAACCGAAGAATAATGAACCACGGACCTTTGCTTTCTTGCCTTTTTGTTCGTGTTGTTAGTGTGGTCCGTGGTTAAATTCTTTTTAAGTAAACACAAACATGAAGGGCCGTTTAACGGTCAATTACACACAATGGCAAGGGGAAGGGAACACAAAAAATGATCGTAAAGGAACAGTCATGAACACTGTGGTTTTAGTAACCTTTTGCATACTCATCAGCCTCATTGATATAAGGTACTTCAAAATTCCTGATCCATTACTCGTTCTTTGCCGGAGTAAAAAGGTGCCTGTCACCAAAATTTGTATGGTAGCACGCGGTAGCAAAACTGTTGCCGTTAGGATGATCATGAGTGGGGGAAGCGGAATAGACCGGAACGGAGCCCGAAGGGCGGAGTGAGGACTATGGAGCGTGGGGGAGCAGTGTAGAAAAATGCAGGCAAAAAAACAGAAGCAGGTATCAAACAGGCGAAAACATGCTCCCCCTTTTGTATTTGAGAATCTGTCTGCGGCGGGAAATGTGAAAGGTTATTTGAACAATACGGGGAATTACCGGACAGAGCAGACCTATCGGTACGACGGCCTGTACCAGCTGACCTATGCGAAGGGGGTAAGCGATAACGGGCAGGCGGGTTTTAGGGCGCAGTACGAGCAGACATTCCAGTTTGATAACAAGGGACTGGGTAACCTGATGAGGAAGACCAGTGCCACAAACAACAGTGACGCGCGGCTTCTGGGAGAAATGCTGGACTACAATCTGGACTATGTGTACAGTAAAGATTATGCGCACCGGGCGGAAAAGATCGGGCCGAACTACTATCAGTACGACGCCAACGGGAATGTGACGGCGGAACAGGAAGGGCAGTTTGCGGTAAACACCCCCGGCAGCCGTGAGATAATAGACCTTGGAAACGGAGTAACAATGACCGATTCGGGCTGGGGACAGGAGGAGACCGGATTGACCGGCGGGACAACCCGGCCGGCATACCGGCGGGATTACACATGGAACGAGCGGAACCTGTTACAGCAGAGCCGTGACAACCGGTATGTGGTAGAATACAGCTACGGGCAGGACGGGCAGCGGGCGGGGAAATACAGTGTAACCGCCGACGGGGGACATCCCGCGGAGACGCTGTACTTTAACAAGATGTGGACCTGGCGGTATGACGGGCTGGTAACCGACCGGACCGGGCGGAACAGCAAGCACATCTACCTTGACGATACGCGGATAGTGACCAAGATAGGCCGGGCAGACGGGAGCTTTACCGGGGAAGAGGCGATCAAGCAGTATTACTACCATGCGGATCACTTGGGGAGCGCACAATTGATCACGGACGCGGACGGGCTGGAATATGAGCGGATCGAATATACGCCCTACGGGGAACTGTGGATCGAGAAGGCGTCGATAGCAAGCAACATTGATATCCCGTACAGGTTTACAGGGAAGGAGAAAGACGAGGAGACCGGGTTGTATTACTACGGAGCGCGGTATCTGGACGCCAAGACATCGAGATGGCTCTCGACTGATCCTGCGATAGGGGAGTATATACCTGGTGCGCCGATTAATGATGAGGTGAAAAAGCAGAACGGGAACCTGCCGGGGATGGGCGGGGTGTTTAACACGATAAACAGCCACTTGTACCACTATGCGGGGAATAACCCGGTGAAGTATACGGTCCCGGATGGTAAAAAACTTGAAATCGTTGTATCGAAAAGCAAAGGGACTATGACTGTAACATATACGACAAGGAATCGTGATTATCCATTTTTGCGTTATGGGCTGCGACAATCTATTACCCTTAAATTTACAAATTCCGTTGCTACTGTATCCCCTAATGCATCTTTGCAAGATTCAATAGGAGGTAAAACCAAACCAACTGAAGTTGCAAATGGTACATATAATATAATCGGACCTGGAACCGTTAGTGTAGGGGCTGGAAATGATAAAAACGGAAAATATGGTGGGGAAAACCAGTCTTTAGTGCTTGACATAACGCAAATGTTGCCCGATGCAGGTGGAGCATTAGATGATAATGGCAATATAAAGATGTATGCGGACAAAGGTTACATGGTGCATATTACACCGTATATGACCACTAATGGTTGTCCAGGGCTTCACTATGATGCGAACGATCCTAAAAGCAAACAAGCCGTCGAAAATCAGGCAAAAGTACTTGTAAATATGTTCAACGAATCTAAAAAAATGGCAGGTGATTTGCAAGAAACAACAATCACATTTAGGGATTAGGAGGATAAATAATGCACCGGAATTTATTAATTTATTTCTATCTTGTTTTTGCGGCAATGTGTTTATACGCAGAAGGCAATTCTCTGAAAATTGTAATGCCATGGCATAGCAAAGGTTGGGAACGCGACCCGACTACCTATGAGATCGCCACAGATGAATCGGGTATCATTTCTTTGGTTATAATCAACAAACAAGATATATACGCCATTGAGAAGAAAGATAATGCAATCTATATAAACGATGAAAATGGAAATTCAAAATCAGCCTATATAATAACATATGGAGCTGATTATGTTTCAAGAACATGGAAAACAGACAAAACTACCGAACGAAAAATATCTATTTATCCTACAGGTAATTTAGTTTACAGAGAAAACGATTTAGAGTGTTCAACAAATTCGATAGACAGCGTTTCTCAAAAGTTTGTTATAACAACGCCAAGTATTTTTTCAACATACAATTTTGTAAATAACACATTATTTCAATCATACATGCGATCTGATAATGTGGTAACAAAAAGAGTTTATAAAATAGTCGATGACACTATCGAAATAACAACATATCAAAATCAAAAACAGTATAATAATTATACTTATGATAATTTTGATGAATTAGGTGGTAAAACGATTATATCGGGTAAAAATATTCATTCAGAAGATCGCATAGTCAATGTTATAAATTGGCTTATTTGTTTTGATGTAGCATCGGCAACACAGGAGGTTTTATTTCCCGTTATTTTCTTGAAAGACTTTTGGACATCTGCCAGGGATTGGCAATATACCGCATCATCGTTTTTGTCTGAGAGAAATGCGATGTATTCACCAGGTAATCTGTCGAAAAAAGACGGTATACCGTGGGCAAGTACAAATGGATATGGCATTGGAGATAAAATCATCATTGATATGGCAAATAAGCCAACAAATAAACTGATATTGATTAATGGTTTTGTATCGCCGGAAAGACCCGATTTGTTCATTGCTAACTCCAGGGCAAGACAAATAAAAATAACAAATCAGGACAATGGAAGAAGCAAAACGGTGCCATTACAAGATACAAAAGACATGCAGACTATTGATATATCAGATTTACTTCCTACAAGATACACAATGATTGAAATAGAGATAGTGTCTGTATATGAAGGCTCAAAGTATAAAGATTTATGTATACAAGCGATTTTGCCGGAGTAAAAAGGTGCCTGTCACCAAAATCAGAAAATAGACATGAACAACCAGAAAACCACAGACGCTATTCATAAGTCAATAGCGGACATGAAGGCTGAGGTTAATCCTCCGGGATCTAATCAAAATCTGTCTGATGCCGATCTTCAAACGGCAATAAAAAACGCATTGAATATTGAACGATAGCAGGAGGAGATGTTTATGCAAAAGAAGATACAAAAAATTGAAATTAAACATTCTGGGTGTTTGTATGTGACAATAGAAGACCTTGAAGATAAAACAACTCAGACTGTTGGGTTTTCTTTCCTTTTTGATTGGAGAGTAAAAGATGCCACAGGAACATTATTAACGGGTAACCATAATGATCCTGACGAGATCGATGATCCAATCTTTAGATTGGCTGGTGAAAAAATAAAAAATATTCGATTTGATAAGTACGATTTCAAAATCGAAACGGCAAACGGCTTCTGTATAGAATCTTTTTGCGTAATGGATTTCACTACCGGCTATGCCTTTTTATATGAAGAAGACAGGAGTGCGCTTGCTGTTTACCATGCAGACATGGTACAGAGTTGCGGCGGTATTGATGGGATGATTATGCAAAAAAAAATACAACGAATTAAAATTGACGATTCGGATTGTTTGGATGTAACGATCGAAGACCTTGAAGGTAAAACGAATCAAACATTTGAATTTCGTATTCCTTATGGTTGGCGGCTAAAAGACGCTACAGGAACATTACTAATGAGCGATCCAAATGATCCCGTTGAGCCAGTTTTTAGATTAACTGGCGAAAAGATAAGCAGTATCCGATTTGATAAATACGATTGCAAAATCGAAACAGCAAACGGTTTCTGTATAGAATCTTTTTGTGTATCAAATTGGGCTGTTGACTATGGTTTTTTGTCCGAAAAAGACTTGAACACACTGGGAGCACAAAGGTGCCTGTCACCAAAATTTGTACGGTAGCAATCGCAAAAAGTGCTACCGTCAGGCAACGACCAGAAGTGGGGGAAGCGGAATAGACCGGAACGGAGCCCGAAGGGCGGAGTGAGGACTATGGAGCGTGGGGGAGCAGTGTAGAAAAATGCAAGCAAAAAGACCGGAAAAGGTATTAAACAGGCGAAAATACGTTCCACCAGGAGGTACAGAATGATGCGCACATCCGTTCCCTTGTTCTGTCTAGTTTCCGTATCACTTGTATCATTTTTCTCCTGTGTTGAAAAAGAGGATTGGCTTATTAATCAGTCAATTATTAATCGCCGACTTGAAGAGCTTTCGCAGGGTAACTATATAATTAAGAATTGCAATACGACAGATAGGGTTTATAGAGCCGGTAGACATTCGAAGCCGCAATTCAGCGACAACACATACACTGAAGTTCCGCTGCTGCCCTATGGATTTTATCTGGAATATTTAGATTACAATCCGTTTCCTTTTCTCTCAACTATACTGCCTGTTTCGGCTGGCTGGGAACTGGTTATTCCAGATGCGCAGCTCCCTATTCTCTCAATTCCGCATGTTTCGGCGGATAACCCCATTTTGACACCGTCCAATTATACTTTCCAGGCGCCTCGTTTAATGATTCAGGAAATATACCTCTATGCAGATGCGTTCGTAGTTAAAATTGCGCAGGAACAGCGGTATATTAAAATTTTGTTTACTGATATCAACGCCATCGTTGATATTGATATGCCGGACAAAAATTTTGAACTAAAATACAGTTTCCGGGAACTCACAGAAGAATTTTTATGTGTACATAATACAATTACCGAAATACAAGCAGTTTTTGACGTAGCTTTTAAGAAAAAAGCAAACATTAATAATTATCCTGTAGAAGGAATGAAATCGGCGGGTGTTATATATAGTGATGCTTCACCATATCTTGTCGGAGAAACAATTTTTAGTTTTTTCTCTTTTTCCATAGATACTGGGGAAACAACGTATTATCGTGACCGTGATGATTTTAATTCTTTTTTAGCGAAAAGCGATTCTCCTGAAACTATTGAATTGCTTGATTTCGTTTATAAAGAGAGAACTCGAAAAGAATTAGCAGAGAGTACCAAGGTGGATTTTTATACGGTGGAAATGCCAAATGAATAAAATGGATATTCAAGCAACATTCAGCAAAATAATCAGTGAAACCGTATGTGCAATATTGAAAGAATATGAATTTAAAAAACTAAGAAGTACCTTGTATCTCAATGCTGAAAATATAATCACTATTGTTGATTTCCAAAAAAGCGTAAACAGCACGAAAAACGAATGCATTTTCACTGTAAACCTAGGCTTCTTAATTAAGCCAATCTGTAAATTCCTTGCTAGAAAATATAGTATACCCCCACACATTTCCAATTGTCAATGGAAGGAAAGAATAGGATTTCTATTAGAAGAAAAAAAGGATAAATGGTGGCATATTTCTTGTGAAGGAGAAGTTGATAATATTGTCAATGAGGTCGCAGGGGGAATTAAAAAATTTATTCCCATAATAATCACGCATCAAGAATTACTTTCTTTTATCTCGGAATGGCGGACGGGCAAAGTGCAGGGAATTACAGAATTGGGAAGGTTATATGATTTATTAATACTATCAAAATATCTTGGGTGCCAAGAAGAGTATTTATTAGCCAGTAATCAACTGCATAATTGCGATCCAGTTGATGCAAAATATTATATGGATAAATTGCAGTTTTGGCCTGGTTGAATACAAATGGAGAGTAAGGATGTAACCGCAAAGCCTATATGATAAAGGTTAGAAAGGGGTACTCTGTATCTGACGGGATATGGGGGCTGGCGCTGATTGTTTGGCACCGTGAGGGAACGATGAGGGGAAACCCGGAATGAATGGCACTATATTGAATGATTTTTGGATTCGCTTTACACCTCACGCATTACAAAAACAAGCTTTTTTGAGCGATAGATGCATAAATACTATTTATGTATTATCTAGTACTAAGTATTTATTGATTGGAAAATATTTATATTTTTGTGATAAAATAAAATGAGGATGATTTAGGAAGAAACCGGCCTAGTTCAACCCATATTTCCGCTGGATTTCCTTTGACTTTTCCAACCAAATACGAAAATCAACTTTAGTTTCATAGACCGCTTCCATTTCCCGGTTGTAAGCCTCTTTTTTATCCGGTGGCAGGGCATAATACCACTTTGCCTGCTCTATGGCCTCGGTATCATTACATTTATGCTTTTCAAAACCACACTCCGGGCATTTTTCATCATTCTGATCATGGCTCATAGCGCAGACCGGACATACGATAAGCACCACCGGAGAGGGAACCTTTGGTTTGTACTGAATTTTGAAAAGGT
This sequence comes from Spirochaetia bacterium, assembly GCA_026002595.1. Classification (GTDB taxonomy): domain Bacteria; phylum Spirochaetota; class Spirochaetia; order Treponematales; family Breznakiellaceae; genus BNUT01. The sequence continues at coordinate 8,095 of BOBW01000052.1, forward strand.
CCGCCAAATTTGGTGCGAAAAAGAGCTTGTAATACAGGCCGGTCAGGGATTTTGGGCTTTTGAGCTTGCATTGTTCATAAAGCCATTGAAAATATCGACCATCCAGACCAGAATCGGTAAGGTACGCACCAATTTTATCGTAAAACTCAGGATCAAAGACCAGATTTTCGTCAATTTCAGAAAAAATGGCCTTCAATTCCTCTGTTTTTAATATATAAGGAGCTGCTACTACTGATTTTGAATTTTCAGGGCAGTCTTGCAGTTCTTTCCCCCCTACCGGCTTTTGGCACTCCGGCTCTGTAGTAGTAGTTGTAGTAGCCCTTTTAGTATTATTTGTAATATTATCTGCGCACTTTTTTTCACCACCTTCAGAAGCAATTTTCACCACCCTTGGAAAATTTTTTCCATACCCCCTGAAATTATTTTCACCACCCCCCGAAGAAATTTTCATCACCTCCGGTACCTCAGCCGCAGCAATCCTGATGTGCCTCCGTTCAATTTCCCTGGTCCCAGAGACATAGGTAAAAGTAACGGTTATGTAACCGGCGTCTTTGAGCGCATTTATCCAGTTGATGATTGAGCGCTCATTTTTCCCGTACAGATTGGCAAAATAAGCGTTCCCCGCCCAACAGTAGCCCTCTTTGTTGCAGAGAGCGGTCAATTCCCCATAGAGCAGCTTTGCATTGGCGGGCAAACGATTATCGTACCGGACATTTGCCGGGGTTATGGAATAGTAATGCGGGGTTTCATTCATGTAATACCTGGTCTTTGCTTCGCAAAGGCCTTTTTATTTAACCGTCACCAAACATACCGGGATTTTACCACCCTGGTCATCAAAGGCTTCAAGAAGCGTTTCCCCCGTAGCAAGGGCGGTTATGGCGGTCCTGAACCGATCATTCGAGACGCTGACCACTTCCCTGTCACACACATATTGCAAACGGGTATAACTCTGGTGTTTATCAGCAAGGGTAGATATTTGCAGGTAGGCCGTATCCCCCTTCTCCATGACAATACTGATGGTCCCAAAGGTGACCCCTGCGTTGAACACATCCCCTGCCGGGGCGGTTACGATACAGGCGGCGGCGTACTCTCCCCGGTCTTTTTCCAGCTTTGGAATGGCAATGAAATCCTTTTTTATGCTGAAACTGATTGTGATAAGTAACGCATTGATGACAAGCGATACACCGGCAACGACAAACACCACTTTTTTGACGTTCAATTTTTTCATGTTCCTCACCTCCTTGCATATTTTGTAGTAACGGGATAATCATCAATCGGGGGCAGCATGACATTCTTGTTGAGCATGATATTGATCTGCGTCCCGTTCTTGACGGTAATGGTTGGCTGAATATCGAGGGCGCGATCAATCATTTTTGCCCCAAGCTGATTTACCACATTCTGATTGGCAAGGGTCATCTCCTGAACCCGTGCATTATCGCCTCCACCGGATCGGGAAATTTCACCGTTCAATATGCTAAAGAGGGATATGATCCCGGCAGCCTTCAGGTATTGAAATAAGTTTTCGCTGTAATGGCCCTTCATCCCGGCAAGCCCTTCCGCATCGACCGCATTCATCGTGCCCAGGTCAATTTGAAAGCCGTCAGGCCGTATCAGGGTATTCCAGGCGATCTGGACACGAGATTGGGCGAATGATACCGAGGAATTATAGGATGCCAGTAAAATGCTTCCCTGGGGAATCAGGAGCTTTTTCCCGGTCAGGCTGTCGTAGATATTTTGCGTAACCCGCGCCTGAATATCGCCGGGGAGGTCCGTATTGATACCGGTGATAAGCACGGCGGGAATAATCGAGCCGTTCCACACGGTATTGCCCTCAAGAAAATGGCCGGTGGCTGTGCCGCTATTTCCCTGATTGCCCGGATAAAATTCCTGTTTGTTACCCTGCATATTCTGACTGTTGTAACTAGTGCCCCCCGATCCATCGGACATTGCGGCAGCGAACATTTCAGACAAATTGGGAGGCGGGCTTGCCGATTGAAAGGATGGCGGCAGGGCAAGCATCGTGGGCGCAGTGCCTGAAATTCCCTGCTGAGCGACCTGAGGTGAGGCCCGAAAGCCTCCGTAGAGCGCCCCCTGTAGTTCCGGTATCAGGGATGATTCACGGGCCACCTCCTGCGGTGTTTTGTTGCCGTTGCTTGAACCGTTGCTTCGGGCAGGGCTGCCCCCGTAATATTCGGGCGGGGCATTCTGTTTTACCGGCAGCCTTTGGGTTTCCCCGTTCCCGTCCTCCTGATAAAAGGAGGGCGTCTCGGTGTACCCGGTAAACTCATCACCCAGGGCAGCATCTTTCTGCGCCCGGCCCCGGTAGTCGCCAAAATCAGGCGGCTTCACATCGGCGGCGGCATCGATGGCCGCCAAGGCAGCCTTATCCTTTGGCTTCTGTCCGGCAATAAGCCCTATCACGACAAATACCGCAACCGTAATCGCCGCGATCTTTATGAACCGTCCCCGGTTAAAGATGGGTGGCTTTTCTACTTTCGTAGCTTCCTTTGGATCTGACATCTTAGTTCTCCTTTTTCTTGGTGATGGTGATTTTTTGTTTTTTGTAGGTAACCGTAATCGTTTCGATCAGTTTGTCGATGATCACTAAGTCCCCGTCTACACGATAGTTGATAATGTCCCGCTTGTTTTCAAAGATACCCGGCAATTCCATCTGCAAAGCCGATTCATCGAAAACGATATAGGTTTTTTTGCCGTCATCATAAATGAGCCGGGGCATCCATGAGGGACGTCTGAAGACATTGAATTTGATTTTGTAATCAAACGAGAGGAACCGGGGGTCCACATATTCAATATCTTCGGTAAGGCTTACCCCTTGGGGGGTAATGCCATTGGCAATATTCGCCGCCTGCGGCAGCATTCCCGGAGACGCAAAATTGAGGGGGAACCCCTTGTTCTGGTAATCCCACCGGACAATCGGCATATAGACCGTTGAGTAACTCCGCAAAAGTATATGATAGACCCGCCGGTCGGTATTGATGATCATGGACGCTTCAAGACCGGATTCTTTGGGCTTGATATAGATATGCTGAATAAGCTGTCCATTCTGCTGATTAATCCCGGCCCCCACGATCCACCGTTCGGAATCGGAAATAAAAGGCAATTCAACGGCAAATTCCCCCGGTTCAAGATAGATGTCGGTAGTCCGTAAAATCTGCGTATAGATCTCAAAGACCTGATCATGATGGTAATCGTAGACACGGGCGGCATGGGAATAGTTCTCCGGGCTTACGGTCCCCGCTGCGGTGGATTGCTGTACCGAATCGACGCCGGACACGACAGGCCGACTGTCATCAGGCAGCGCGTCCTTTTCCGGTATATACATCGGCTTCTCGACAAAGACAATCTGCGGCGCAATATGGATATTCGCGTTGAGTTCCTCAACCGCCAATTCTTCCAGGCTTGGCAGTTCCCGGTCCGGGATGTCCTTGATGCGGCTTGTATCGGTTTTAGGCTGCATATCCAGGGTCTTGCAGGTTACAAAGGACAGGGTAAGTACCCCCACGATGAACAAAACGGCTTTGTTCTTTTTCATTTTACACTCCTCGTTTCAAATTCGGTCATGTCGTAATCATCTATATAAATCCCCAGGGGATTACGGATGCGTTTCTGCGGCGGCGGTTCCAGGAGCTTAATCACGAAAAGCCCCCTGATATGCACTTGCCGTGTACCTTGCCCTGCTGATGATTCAACCCAATCGACCTGATAGGTTTCGGTAGAAAGGCGCAAGACCGTTTCGATGGTAACGGTACGCTTGACTTTCCCCACTTCGCTAAAGGGATCGTTAAGCCGTAATTCAGAGGTCATCTTCTTTTCGCACTTTGCCGTTACCATGTCGTAACATTGGGTAATATCCCGGTAGAGAATATCGCTGTCGCTAGAAATACTGCGGAGCTTGGTAATAAAATCCCGTACCTGATACTGGATAGCCACTTCCGGTATTTCCATTGATTTATTGGCCTTCACTTCGCCCAGGTATTCCGGTTCCCCCCACTGCGCCACGGCAACCAGCACCGGCACAGTTTTTTGCATACTGACCGCGTAAAAGAGAATACAAATACTGAGCAAAACAAACCCTTCCGAAATAAAGGCGATCTGCCGCCATTTCTTTTTGGATTTACGCTCATTTTCCAATAAATCCTGATGAACCTTGTCCTGAGCCTCAAAGGGGTTATTAACCTCCAGCGGCTTATAGACGGTTCTTTTGTGTGAACTTCCCATAATAGTCCTCCTATGGTTTTGGGTTTTCTTTTTCTTCTTTCCTGATCATCTGGTCTAAGCCCCGGTTTTCACCGCGCTGGTATTGGGACGCCAGATGTTCCTTGATGCTCGTACGTTAACTAGTGGTCTGTAAATCCTAATATTACTTGTATAAACATTCCCTTCATGGTATGATAAAATAGGAGGGGAATATGAATATCAAATATCGGATAACACTTTCTGAAGAAGAACGAAGTGGGCTGCAAAATCTCATAAAGAAGGGGAAAACTGCAGGATATCGAATTAAGCACGCTCAAATTTTATT
>BOBW01000053.1 GCA_026002595.1 Spirochaetia bacterium
AAGGAGTCGCCATCACGGTGATGAAAACCCTGGGCGCCGGGAAGCTCCTCTCCAAAGAGCATACCCCCTTTGCCCAGCCCCTGACCGTGGGCCAGTGCATCCACTACGCCCTGACCCGCCCGGCGGTGGTGAGCGCCCTTATCGGCTGTTCATCCGCCGCCCAGGTCCACGAGGCCCTGGCTTACCTGGACCTGGACGAAGCGGCCCGGGATTACAGCGCCGTTGTTAAACCCTACCAGGGCAGCTTTAAAGGCAACTGCGTGTACTGTAACCACTGCCTCCCCTGCCCCCAGGGGATCAACATAGCCGATGTGAACAAGTACCTGGACATCGCCGTATTGAACGAATCAAACTTTAGTCCGCAGGCCATTCCCCCCAGCATCGCCCAGCACTACAGGGCCCTGAACGCCCACGGCAGCGACTGCATCGCCTGCGGCAGCTGTGAAAAACGGTGCCCCTTCGGCGTACCGGTGATCAAAAACATGGAAAAGGCGGCAAGACTGTTCGGAGTTTAGGACCGTCATTTTATGGAGATTAAAGAACAGGGCAACGGGATAATCCTTATTCTACTGATTGCACCCCATGGTGCTCACGGTAAAAGACCAGGGTAACCACAATGCCGCTTAAAAGCAGAACCATGGTCAGCACAAAGGGCAGGCTGCGGGAAATACTGGAAAGCAAGCCCCCAATATAACCGAAGGGGGAAGTGGCGAACATGATGATCATGTGCTGAATCGCCATGACCCGGGCCCGTTCTTCCTTGTTTACATGGAGGGCCACCAGGGATTCGGAGAGCATGTAAAGGATTCCCGCGCCGAAGCCGTCAAAGATCAGGGAAATGATGAGGATACCGTACTTAACAGCCCCTTCCACAGGGGCCAGAATCAGCAGGGCCTGTCCCAAAAAATACGCGGCGAAACCCAGGAGCAGGGGCAGTTTGAGGCTGCCCTTGGTCAGATGGGGGACCACCAAAAAGAGAAACGCCATGGTAATGATAGACCGCATCATGGGAAACAGGGGCAGGAGGGCGTCGGGAACCAGGAGCTTCTTGCTGACGATCACCTGCCAGAAGGTGGTGTTGATCATCCCCACGGCTCCCACCAAGGCGGTAATGACCAGTGAAAAAATGGTCCCCCTGGAATGGGCGATGATCTTCAACACCCCGCCGTAACCCCCGGCCAATTCAAAGATGCTCTTGCCTCTGGTTTCCTGCAGCCGTACCTTACCGGTGCCGGTTTCCCGTGAAAAAAAGTAGAGCACAAAAACCTTGATGGTCATTACCACAAAGGCGTTTATATAGAGGATACGAATGGCGGGCACCAGGGTGAGCCGGGCCACCATGATGCTGGAAATCGGGGCAAAGAGGGCGGAAAGCTGGCCGCAGACCGATACCAGGGAATAAAGCTTGGTGATCTGGCTCTTTTCGGCGTCCTCCACAAGGAGGCAGTCCCAGGAATTGGTGGTCACCTTCATGGTCCCGTTAAAAAGGGCCGCCACAAAGAAGAACCAGAAATTTTCCGCCCGCCACCAAATCAGACAGGGGAGGCTCCAGCAGATAAAATCGAAGATAGCGGTGGTTTTGCGCCGCCCCAGCTTGTCCGTGATGGGGCCGCTTAAAAAGGCAAACACCACCTGGGTAAGCATATACACCGTGGCGATAAAACCTATCTGGGTGTCCTTGAGCCCCAGGGCGATCATGTACACCGAAGCGTAGGGCAGACAGAGGTTCATGGAAAGGCCCCAGAGGGGTTCCGTATAGATACAGGCCCGGGGATTGCCTTTCAGGCTTAAAAGAGTTTGTACAAGAGGGTTTTGCTTCACCGATAAAAATTGCGGCGGCCCGGTTGGGGACCGCCGCTGCTCCATGTGATATCAGACTAAAACGGATGAGATTAGGCTGTCAATACCCGGTGGGTTTCCTTGAGCTGTTCCCGAATCTTGAGACTCTGGGGACACTTGGTCTCGCAGATGCCGCACTCGACGCACTTGGAGGCGTTTTCATACTTCCGCCAGGGGCTCACACCGATTTCCGCATAGGTCTTCTTTGCCAGGTCCGTGAGCTGGTACACCCGGTGCATGTTCATGATGGTGAACACCTCGGGGATATTGACCCCCTTGGGACAGGGCATACAGTACTTGCAGCCCGTGCAGTACAGGCCCGCCAAGCGCTCGTTTTCCTTCATCATCGCCTCAATGGTGTTTAATTCTTCCTTGCTCAAAGCGCCGGTATTACTGGCGATAGCGGCGTTTTCTTCAAGCTGCTCAATGGTACTTACCCCTGAAAGGGCGATGTTCACATTGGGATTGGCAAGCACGAAGCGAAGGGCAACCTCGGCGGAACTCTTCACCTTGCCGGGAAGCAGATCCTGAATCACCTTGGAAGGCGCCCCGAGGCGTCCGCCGCCGACAGGCCCCATCACCGTGGTCCCCAGCCCCTGCTGGTGGGCATAGGCAAAACCAGGTTCCTTGTTGCGGTCCATCAGGTTGTACTGGGCAAGCACCGACTCAAGCACACCTTCGCCGTTTTTAATGATTTCGATCAGTTTATTCCCCTCATCCTCCCCCGCATCCCGGTCATGGAAAGAGAAGGAAATGTGCTTAATCATCCCCTGTTCCTTGAGCTTCTTCGCCCGCTCAAAGGGGCCGTTCTTGGCTTTTACTTTGGTAAGAAAAGCGTCCAGAGAAACCCCCCAGAAATGATAAAAATCGATATGGTCGGTCTGTAAATTCTTGAGGGAATTTTCCAGCCGCTTCTGATAATCGTCACCGGAATCGTTCTCGATGGGGTTCTTGGTGGAAACCCACACCTTGTCCCGCTTGCCCCCCGTAAGGGCCTTGCCCAGGATGATCTCGCTCTGCTTGTCGCAATAATAGGGGGCGGTATCAAAATAGTTGACCCCCAGCTCAATGGCACGGTGGACCAGGGCGATACCCTTGTCTTCGTCAAAAATAGTCTTGCCGTTCTCTTCATGAGAAGGCAGCCGCATACATCCCATCCCCAGACGGGAAACCTTGGCGCCGGTCTTTCCAAACTCTACATACTGCATCATATACCCCCATTCATTGGTTTGGATCATATTATCAGATAAGCGGAACTCTTACAATACAAAAACGCCGGAAAATCCGGCGTCTAATGAAAAGAGAATTTTGGAACTGGATGTTCAGGCCGCTTAACGCGCGGGCTTCACTACTTTGCCTTGGGGGGCCTGCCGGGTTTTTTTCCGGTTGCGGGCCTTCCGGGCTTCTTGGCCTTGGCGGTCTTGGCTGCGGGTTTCTTTGCAGCCTTAGCCTTCGCGGCTGCGGGCCTGCCGGGTTTCTTGGCCTTAGCGGTCTTGGCTGCCGGTTTTTTTGCAGCTTTAGCCTTTGCGGCTGCGGGTCTGCCGGGTTTCTTGGCCTTGGCGGTCTTGGCTGCGGGTTTCTTTGCAACTTTAGCCTTGGCGCCTGCGGGTCTGCCGGGTTTCTTGGCCTTGGCGGTCTTGGCCGCCGGCTTCTTCGCAGCCTTAGCCTTGGCGCCTGCGGGCCTGCCGGGTTTCTTGGCTGCAACTTTCTTCGCGGCCGGTTTTTTGGCTGCGGGCTTCTTGGCCTTCGCGGTCTTGGCCGCCGGTTTTTTAGCCGCCGGTTTCTTCGCAGCGGGCTTCTTTTCAGCCACCACAGGTTCGTCCTCCACTACCGGTACATCATTCCAACTAAACGTGTCGCTCATTCTCTTAGCCTCCTTAACAGTTCTTGGGTTTTTTTCCAGAGTCAAAACGATCCCGGAATTATTTATCACCGCCTGCGCTCCGGCCAAACGGGCCAAAGGCACACGGAAAGGTGAACATGAAACATAACTTAATCCCGCACGGTAACAGAAATCTATGGTTGTAGGGTCGCCCCCGTGCTCGCCGCAGATTCCAATTTTAAGCTCCGGTTTAATTTCCCGGCCCTCACGGATAGCGTAACGCATAAGCCCGCCGACCCCGTCCTCATCAATTGATTTGAAGGGGTCCACGTCAAGCACATGCTTTTCAAGATAGGTAGGAAGGAATGAAACCACATCATCCCTGCTGAAGGCAAAGGACATCTGGGTAAGATCATTCGTGCCAAAGCTGAAGAAGTCAGCGTATTTGGCGATATGGCCCGCGCGGATCGCCGCGCGGGGAACTTCTATCATGGTGCCGATGTACACCGGAACCTTTACCCCCGCCTCGTCAAAGACCTGTTTCAGAATTGCCTCCGCATTGGGACGGAGCAGTTTCAGTTCACGGGCGGTAACCACAATGGGGATCATGATCTCAGGCTCCACGGGGATGTTCTGCTTAACGCAGTCAACCGCCGCACGGGCGATGGCCTCAACCTGCATGTCGTAAATTTCCGGATAGGTAACCGCAAGGCGGCAGCCCCGGTGGCCGAGCATGGGATTTGCCTCATGGAGTTTATCGATTTTCGGCTGGAGATCTTCGGCGCGTACATTCAAATGGGCCGCAAGTTCATCAACCTCTTCTTTAGTATGGGGAACAAATTCGTGGAGCGGCGGGTCCAAAAGCCTGATGGTGACGGGCCGCCCCTCCATGGCCTGGAAGATGCCGAAGAAATCCTGCTGCTGCAGGGGCAGAATTTTTTTAAGCTGAAGCTTCCGTTCTTCTATAGTATCCGCCACAATCATGGCACGGAAGTGGATCAATTTTTCCTTTTCAAAGAACATGTGCTCGGTCCGGCAGAGCCCGACCCCATCCGCGCCGAATACAAAGGCCCGCTTGGCATCCTCTGGCTGGTCGGCGTTGGTTCTGACCTTGAAGCCCTTAAGTTTACCCTTGGGAGTTTCACGCACCGAAGATTCCCGAACCTGATCGCACCATGCCAAAAAGGTACTCATATCTTTGGTAATTTCAGGAATTGCCAGGGGAAGTTTGCCTTCATATACATCGCCGGTAGAACCATCAATGGTGATCCAGTCCCCTTCGTGGAAAACTTTTTCCCCGATAAGAACCCTATCATCCTGCACCGAAACACCCTTGGCCCCGGCGACGCAGGGAGTTCCCATACCACGGGCCACCACCGCCGCGTGACTGGTCATGCCCCCGGTTGAGGTAAGCACACCCTGGGAAACCACCATGCCGCCGATATCTTCGGGGCTGGTATCCTTGCGCACCAAAAGTACCTTTTCGCCCCGCTCATTCCAGGTTTCGGCGTCATGGGCGGAAAAAACGATCCTGCCGCAGGCGGCCCCCGGCGACGCATTGAGCCCCTTGGTAAGGGAAACGGCAGCCTTAAGCGCCGCAGGGTCCACCATGGGGTGCAATAATTGATCCAGATGCGCGGGGCTGACCCGCAATATGGCGGTATTTTTGTCGATGAGTTTTTCCGCCACCATGTCGATGGCGCATTTAACCGCGGCGCTGCCGCTCCGTTTCCCGTTCCGTGTCTGGAGGATAAAAAGTTCCCCCTGCTGAACGGTGAACTCCATATCCTGCATATCGCGGAAATGATTTTCCAGTTTGTCTTTAATGCCCACGAGCTGTTTGTAGATTTTCGGATTCCTGCTTGCCAATGTGGCGATCTTTTCCGGGGTGCGGATTCCCGCAACAACATCTTCACCCTGGGCATTCATCAGGTATTCGCCGTAGAATTCCCTCACACCTGTTGAGGGATCGCGGCTGAAACAGACCCCGGTGCCGGAATCTTCGCCGAAATTGCCGAATACCATGGACTGAATATTGACCGCGGTGCCCTTCACATTCCTGATATCGTTTAATTGCCGGTATTTAATGGCCCGCTCGTTCATCCATGAGCCGAAAACAGCGTTCACCGAACCCCAGAGCTGATCCAGAGGCGCCTGGGGGAAATCTTTTCCCGTATTTGCCTTGACGATACGCTTATATTCATCAACCAGTTTTTCAAGATCGGCGGCGGTAAGTTCCGTATCAAGGGTCACATTACGGGCCTCTTTGATTTCTGCAATGGCCCCTTCAAACAATTTATCGGAAACCTGCATCACCACATCGCCGTACATCTGGATAAAACGGCGGTAGGCGTCCCATGCAAAGCGGGGATTACCGGTTTTTTTCGCAAGCCCATGCACGGCCCTGTCATTCATCCCCAAATTGAGGATCGTATCCATCATTCCCGGCATGGAAACCGAAGCCCCGGAACGAACGGAAACCAGAAGGGGATCGTCGGCATCCCCGAGTTGTTTCCCCATGTATTTTTCAAGTCTTTTCAGGTTATCAAGCACTTCTTCCGTAAGACCCGCGGGGTATGTTTCCTTATTTTCATAATAGGCGGCGCACACTTCAGCGGAAATCGTGAATCCCGGAGGGACCGGAATTCCCAAATTGGTCATTTCCGCAAGATTCGCGCCCTTGCCGCCGAGGACGTCCTTCATCTTCGCGTCCCCTTCGGCCTTAGCATTTCCAAAAAAATAAACGTTTTTTATATTGCCTGTGCTCTTACTCATCAAAAAAATTTTCTCCCTGATTCACTGTATCATAACAATTATATAATTACAAGAAAAAAAAGAAAAGCCCCTCGCATAAATCCCATCACTACAAAAAAATGCCCGTTCAGCCCTTAACAATTTCGGCATATCCTTCTATAATGTTAAGATGAATTATTTAGACCTCCCTGTTTATAAACACAAAGACCTTATTCTTGCCGCGCTGGAAAGCCATCAGGCAGTGGTGGTGGAAAGCCCCACGGGCTCAGGCAAAACAACCCAGCTCCCGGTGATTCTCCACGAAGCGGGTTATTCAAAGAACGGCATGATCGGCGTAACCCAGCCCCGGCGCATCGCAGCCCTTTCGGTAAGCGAATTTATCGCCCGTCAGATGGACTCTTCTCTTCCCGGCCTCGTGGGATACAAGATGCGTTTTGAGGATCGTACGGATCAGAATACCAAAATCAAGATAATGACCGATGGAATTCTTTTACAGGAGATGAAACTCGATCCCTGGCTTTCGAAATACGGCCTTTTAGTGGTAGATGAAGCCCATGAACGGAGCCTTAATATCGACTTTATCCTGGGGCTTTTGAAGCGGGTGCTGGAAACCCGGCGGGATTTCAAGGTGATTATTTCTTCCGCCACCATTAATGCGGAGATTTTTTCAGAATATTTCGGGGAATGTCCGGTAGTTAAGATCGATGCCATGACGTATCCGGTTACTTTGATATACGATCCGCCGATTATTGAATCCGCAGTGCCGCCGGTATCAGATCAAAACAGCCGGAGTGATAGCAGAGGCGGATTTAATTCCCGAAGCAACGGACGGGATGGTAAAAACGGCGCTAGAAGCGATACGAAGGGCGGCGGCCGTCCCGGCTTCGGCGCAAAGAGCAGCGGCCTTATTGCCATGGAGGCGATTCTCAACAAGGTTGATTCGATTACCGAACGTTTTGTCAGCGAAAAACGGAAGGGGGACATCCTTGTTTTTCTTTCCGGCGAAAAAATGATAAAGGACTGCATGAGCCGCCTTGCATTCGGCCCGGTGGGATCGCACCTGCATTTGCTGCCCCTTTACGGCAGACTGGGCAAGGAAGAACAGGAACGTGTCTTCGATCCCGCGCCCAGGGGAAAGACAAAGGTGGTGATCAGTACCAATATCGCGGAAACTTCGGTGACCATCGACGGCATTACCGCGGTGATCGATTCGGGGCTTTCAAAACTCAATCATTATAACCCAAAAACCTTCACTTCAAGCCTTATTGAGGCCCCCATTTCAAAGGCATCGGCAAATCAGCGGAAAGGCCGGGCGGGGCGTACCCAGGAAGGGACCTGTTACCGGCTTTATAAGCGCCAGGATTTTGAAAACCGTCCCCTCTTTACCACAGAAGAAATTTTCCGCACCGATTTATCCGAGGTGGTACTCCGCATGGCAGACCTGGGGCTTTCCAATTTTGAGGAATTTGATTTTATCTCATCGCCAAATCACGAGGGGCTTATCGCCGCCATAGAAACATTAAACCTTCTTGACGCACTGGAAAGCGATAGGAGCCTTTCAAAAACAGGGAAGTTGATGACCGAATTCCCCCTGGCCCCCCGGCAGTCACGGATCATCGTGGAGGCGATTCTGCAATACCCCGACGTGATCGAGGAAACCCTTATCGCGGCGGCATTTCTTTCCACCCAGAGCCCATACATCCTGCCCCCCGGTGAAGAAACCGACGCCCGCAAGGCCCACCACAGTTTCCGTGACGCCGACGGGGACTTTGTTTCCTATCTAAAACTCTACCGCGCCTACGGTGATTCCCCCAACAAGACAAAATTCTGCGAAAAGAATTACCTTGATGAGCGGGCCATGGCGGAAATTGTCAATGTGACATCCCAGCTTGAAGAAATCGTATCTTCACTTAAAATTCCCATACTTTCCGGCGGCAGCGTCAACGATTACCTCTGCTGCATAAGCCGTGGGCTGATTCAGTTTGTCTGCGTCCGGGAAGGCAGGGAAACCTACCGCAGTCTTACCGCGGACCGGATCAGCATCCACCCCGGCTCGGTGATGTTCAGGGAGGACCCCCAGTACATCGTGGCGGGGGAAATCGTGCGGACCACCCGGATGTACGCCATGTCGGTCTCTCCCCTTTCGAAAAACACCCTGGAAAAGATCAGCCCCAGTCTTTTTGCCTCTTTCGGCGGAAGATCCCGCAGGGATGGGGATCCCCGATCCGGCGCTCCCGCAGAAAAACTCAAAAAGCCCCGGGACTTTACCAACAATATAAAGATCGGCGGCGAAATTTTTGATATCGAAACCATAAAGGGCAAGAAAGAAGTCAAACTCCCCTGGGAAAAACTCGCGGTGGTCAAGGACAGCATCCCCCGTGAAAATTTCTACAAGGGCCTGCGGGGAACAATTATTGTGGGCGGCAAATATAGTCTCCTTGCGGGAGAAAAACTGGAACTGATCCTTTCACTTGCCCCTTCCCTTGAAATTGATGACGCCCTTACGCGGACCTGGCCACGGCGGGAGAATTTTTCCTCGACAGAAGATCTGCCGGACCTCCTTTCACTATTGCCCGACCTCGTAAGCCCGGCGATCTGGAAACCGGGGAAAAAGGAACTGGGCTTTATCTGCCTCTTTACCGATGGGGATGGCAATTATTGGTTCAAGTGCTCACGGGGTTTCCACACCAGCCTGAACGAAAGCCTTGCCAGTCTTGAAGCCCTCATCGACGAATTGGGAGACGAAGTTGATGTGGAAAAGAAACACATCGTGAACCAATGCTATAGGCGGCTTTCGGACTTTTTGGGTTAGGGATGAATATACCACGGACATCACGGACTCCTGCTTCGCTATCTTTTCTTTTGTCCGTGTGGTCAGTGTGGTCCGTGGTTTTCTTCGATTTCCCTAAATACATCTATCAAAAACGGGTCCAGTAACAGCAACCCCTCTTTGGTAAGTGCAACTTTATTGGTCTGCAAAAGTCCCCTCCCCCGCCATTTTGCCAGGGTCCGCGGTATCGCCTTTTCAAGGGTGATGCCGAAACGTTTTTCAAAAAGCGCCGGGTCCGGCCCTTCGACAGAGCGGAAGCCCATGAGAAAAGTTTCCTTCATTAGGGTAAGCCGGTCCAGTTCTTCAACATCAACGGGGATAAGCGCCCCGGACTTGTGGTCCAGCCATGGCCCGGTATCCGCCGGGTAAGTAAAACGCCGCCCGGTCCCCGCCGGCGGCCCTTCCGCATCCTCATCAAAGATGGTTCCCGAGGCAGCCGCTCCCAGGCCCAGCCAGTTTTCCATGCGCCAGTAGCGGATATTGTGAATGGAACGCTTCCCCGGCAGCGCAAAATTGGAAACCTCATACTGACCATACCCCGCCTGTTCCAATGCGTCCCGGCCCGCAATCCATAGCCGGTCGGCCTCATCGAAGGCGGGGATCTGCGCCGCTGCGGAGCAGATCTTTTTCGCGGCCTGAGCCTCAAATAACGGCGTTCCCTCCTCCACCGTCAGTGCGTAGAGGGAAACATGGGCGGGCCTGAAAGAAAGCAGCTTTTCAATATCCCGCAGTAATACCGTTTCATCCTGGGCGGGGAGTCCCGCGATAAGGTCCGCGGAAAAATTGCCCCCAAATATTTCCGAAACCAGCTTGATCCGATCCGGAATAAGCGCCGCCATCGATACCCCCGGCGCCGCATCCCCGGATCGGTGCACCAGACGGCGGGAAGCGTCGCAGAAACTTTGCACCCCCAGGCTTATGCGGTTTACCCCATTGTCACGGCAGGCCGCAAGAAAAGCCTCGTCCGCCGACTCGGGGTTTGCCTCAACGGTAAATTCCCTCGGCATTTGCTGCGGCAAATGCCGAGGCATCGGCGGCAGTAATACTGCGATCCCTTGCAGAAGCCGGCGCATCCCCTCAGCCCCCAGCATCGATGGCGTACCACCGCCGATATACACCGACGGCACCGATGTAACACCAAATTCAGCTATCATCCGTTCCATTTCGATAAGCAGGGCATCAATATATTTATTGATAAGCCTGTCCGCCGTTTTACGGTCAGAGGGCATCCGTACCGAATAAAAATCGCAGTAATCGCAGAAAGAAGCGCAGAAAGGTATATGAATGTACAACGAGCAATCTCTCACTGCTCATATCCTTTACCGATTAACATCAGGTCTTTCCGGTTCTCCGCAAGGGCCTTCAGCGCCGCGGTAAAGCCGCTTTTGGAAAACAAAATAAAATGAGGGCGGCGGACATCATTCTGCCAGATAAGGGATTTGCTTTTTTCTTCCAGGGCCTTAAAAACATCAAGTCCCATCTTTTGGGATGTATATTTGCATTCCCCAAAGATAATATCCTTTCCGGCGCCGTCGTAGGCTACGATATCAATTTCATTGTTCTTGTCCCACCAGCGGCCGCAGCGGCTTATGGTAAAACCCCAGGGCTTTTCAAAATCAAGCTGCCACATCCTTTCCCGGCAAATATCCTCATAGACAAAGCTTACATGGCTGTCAATAAAATTTTTGCGGATACGATCTTCCACTGTTTTTGTTTTTTTGATTTCAAGATCGCTCATGTAGGGAAACACAAACCTGAACCAGAACTGCAAGAAGTTATCTTTTATCCGGTACAGGCCGCGTTTGCTTTTTTCAGGTTTTTCTTCGGTAACCGGCACTTCCCTTTCGATAAACTCAAGGTTTATCAGGGTGTTAAGATATTTTGAAAGCCCGGTCTGCTTAAGTTCCAGATCGGAGGCTATGTCGGCCAATTTATGGTTCCCCGCGGCTATGGACTTTATGAGTGAAAAATAGCTGCCGATTTCTGACACTTCCTGATACAGCAGAAAGGCCGGTTCATTGTAGAGAAAGCCCGATGGGGAAAGGATGTTTTTGGCAATCTGTTCGTGGATGCTTCCTTCCTCAAAGAATTCAATATATTTCGGAATGCCCCCGGTAAGGGCATAGAGTTCCGTCAATTTATCTTCACTTTTGTTGGGGAAAAATTTTCCGTAATGGGAAAAGGGTATCTGCTTCAGCTTGATCTGTCCGGTGCGCCGGCCGTAAAGGGGGCTTTCATAGGCGAGGACCGCGCTTTCCATCATCGACACCGAAGAACCGCAGAGGATCAGCATCACATTGCTTTTCGCAAGCAGGGTATCCCAGGCCTTCTGCATAATCGACGGGAAGGCGGGATTGGCCCTGGCAAGGTATTGGAATTCATCAATAGCGATGATCAGCCGTTCAGAATTCTTCTGCACCGAAGAGAGCTTCGCCGGCTGTTCCAATAAGGTTTTAAAAATCAGCAGCCAGTCGCTGATCTGGGAACTGCGAAGAAGTTCATTACCGGTAATATCCGCCGCCAGAGCGCGGAACGCGGCGCAGTTTTGAACCTCGCTTTCTTCAGTTGCAAGAAAATAAAGGGCGCGTTTTTTTTGGATAAACTGCGTTATCAGGGCGGTTTTTCCCACCCTCCGCCTGCCGTAGAGCACTACGAAAGAGGGGGAGCGCTGTCTGTACTGTTCATCCAGAAACGCAAATTCATCTTCCCGGTCAACAAATATTTCTGTACCCATATATATTAT
>BOBW01000054.1 GCA_026002595.1 Spirochaetia bacterium
GTTCTATATCATTGTAGCTCAATAATTCCCGTAAATTTTCTCTAAAACTCATTATTAAGAAACTACTTAAATATAGTGGTTACTTCCTTGACAATACCTGAAATTTGTGGTTAGCATTACACAATAACCACTATATCAGGTGGTTATCACAAGAGAGGGACCCGAATATTGGAAACAAGCCCCATCTCCTATTCTTGGATAAATTTGAGGAACCCGGATGAATTTCAACTCGTGGCAATTTTTGGTGTTTTTCCCGGTGATTACAGTACTGTACTTTACCGTTACGGCGAGGGTACGGAAAAACGCCCTCTCCCAACTTTTGCTGCTCGCGGCATCCTTGTTTTTTTACCTGTGCTGGAACCCGGTCTACCTCGGCCTCATCCTCTTTTCCGTGGCCGTAACCTGGACTTCCGGTATATTGATGTCGGACCATAGGTCCGTTAGCAGATCAACAGGACAAAAAAAGCTGATCCTCGCCTCATCCCTGATACTGAATTTGGCGGTGCTGTTTTTCTTTAAGTACTACAACTTTTTCGCCGGAACGGTGAATTCACTTTTTGGACAATCCGGCGCAGGGCCCGCCGCCCTCCCCACGCTGAATGTGTTGCTGCCGGTGGGAATTTCCTTTTATACATTCCAGGCACTGGGTTACTCCATTGACGTGTACCGAGGAACGGTAAAGGCGGAGCGGAATTTTTTAAGCTACGCCCTTTTCGTAACCTTTTTTCCGCAGCTGGTTGCGGGGCCGATAGAGCGCACCGGAAATCTGCTGCCCCAATTCAAAATAGATCATCACTTTGATTATGATCGGGTCACCTCGGGCCTGAAACTTGCCGCCTGGGGGATGTTCAAAAAAGTGGTCATCGCCGACCGGCTGGCAATTTACGTAAACGCCGTCTACGGCAATCCCGGCGTGTATCCCGCCAGCGCCCTGCTTCTGGCGACCTTCTTCTTTACCTTTCAGATTTACTGCGATTTTTCAGGCTACTCGGATATCGCCATCGGCACGGCCCGTGTGCTGGGCTTCAACCTGATGACCAATTTCCGCAAGCCCTACTTCTCCCAATCGATCACCGAATTCTGGCGGCGCTGGCATATCTCCCTTTCCACCTGGCTCAAGGATTACCTCTACATTCCCTTGGGCGGCAACCGGAAAGGCCCGGGACGGCAAAAGCTGAACCTCCTTATCACCTTTTTGATCAGCGGGCTTTGGCACGGCGCGGCCTGGCATTTTGTGTTCTGGGGTTTACTGCACGGCCTGTTTCAGATTATCGAGCGGAGCGTCCCTGAGCGAATCAATGCGGCATTGAATAAAGTCCCGGCTCTGCGGGTATGTATCACCTTTTTGCTCGTATGTTTTGCGTGGGTGTTTTTCCGCGCCGGGTCTTTGCCGGATGCGTTCTTGATTGTCAGGAAATTAGCTTCACTGCCGGGGGAATGGTCGGGGTATTTGGCAGAACTTCCCCAACGGGGGATTGTGAATACGGTACGGGTGGCATTTCAGTTGGGGGAATCAAAACATGGTGTTATCTATCCAATTACAGGGTTTGCACTAAGAGCCTTTGGGTTTTCCGTTATGTCAGTGATTATATTGCTTATGAGTGATTCATGGACAAGAGCCGTACCGGGAACGAAACGTGTTATGCGGGTTCCCCTGGTGTTACGCTGGGCGGGGTACTATGCGCTGGTTCTTGTCATATTGATAAGCTGGAACGCAGCATCAAGTCAATTTATCTATTTTACATTTTGAGGCGGCTATGAAAAAGTTTATCGGTAAATGTCTGGTATTAATCTTCTTGATTTTGTCATCCATCGCTACGTTAAATTATTTATACATAAGAACCATTTATTGGAAAGAAACCGTTACAAGTATAACAGAAAAACTTAAAAATGTTCCCGGCAATATTCAACTTGCCAATGTAGGATCAAGCCATGGAGAACACAGTTTTGATTATACCGGCATTCCGTATCGTACTTTCAATTTTGCCCTTTCAAGTCAGCGGCATGTGTATAATTACGCAGTATTGGCACAATATATTGGACACTTTGATAAGAACGCGGTACTGCTTATCCCCCTATCGTACTTTGAAATTACCCGGATAAAATCAGATTTCACCGATCAACGGGCACGGTATTACCGGTTCCTTGATAAACAGTACATGGAATCCTATTCCCTTTCGGAAAAATTACTGTTTGATCTTGTTCCGGTCCTGACGGCGGGGGACACCATCACGTTTATCATTAAGGACCAACCGCTGCCCGAAAAGAAAATCATAACTATAACCGAGACCGAACTAATTAATTATTCTAATGAAAAACACAAAAGATGGACTATGGGTAATACGCCGGATATAGGAATTGAAGCCGGGGAAGAAGGGTTTGCGTACAATAAAAACTGGGTCATTAAAATTATTGAACTTTGCCATGAACATGGTATCCGTCCGGTGCTTATCACCACACCGATAACTTCCATACTGAATACCATTTATGCGGAAAAGTCACCGGAGTTTTTCGATACCTTCTACCGCTTTACCCGTGAAATTGGCGATGCCTATCCTTCCGTACCCTACTTTGATTATTCCCATGATCGGCGGTTTGAAGATGATTTTTCCCTGTTTCAGGATGGCGATCATCTGAATATTCTTGGCGCTGAAAAATTTACCGCTATTGTCATTTCAGATTTACAAGCTGGCGGATTGCTTTCTTTTTAACAATAACCACCCGGCTGATACAGGACCTTAAACGGCAGCTTGGGCAATAGATTGACGTATAACCCAACGCTGCCGTGCGTCTAAAGCCCAACCCATACTTGTGCAATCTTACAGCCCGTGTCATAATTAGAGTTGTGCAGAAAAATGGAAGACACCACAAATAAATGAGAAAAATCTTTTTTGTATTGCTTGTATTTTCTTATTTTTCACTCGCGTCCGCAGCCGCACGGGAAATTGAAATCACCGTGCAGGATACCGATCTCGAAATTCCGCTTGAAGGGGCGATAATTCGTTCCTGGGACGGCTCGGAATACGAATGCGACGAAGATGGACGCGCGACTCTCGTTGTCCCCGATGACCGTCAGGTGGTCTTGCAATTCGTCTACCCCGGTTATGAAAACGGACGGCTCGTCATCCCCCTTGCGGGAAACAGCTTTTCTTTCGGTATGCGGCTGGGCGGCGTACTGGAAAACCGTGAGCTTGTCATCGAAGCGCGGCGGCCGGAAACAAGCGAAACCAAAGTTGGGCGCAGTGTTGCAATATCAGGGGAAGCTTTAAGCCGCACGGCGGAAATCGGTTTTGTTGAAGATGTGATGTCTTCCATAAAATTGCTGCCGGGTGTCGGCTACACAGGAATGTTCAGTGCGCAGCCGTCGATTCGCGGCGGCGACCCCGGCGACCTTATGGCATCTCTCGACGGCTTTTACGTGGAAAATCCCTACCACTGGGGCGGCACCTATTCGATTTTTGTGCCGCAGATGGTAGAAAGCGCCCGTCTGTCACACGGTGTGTTTTCCGGCCGTTATGGGCACTCTATTTCCGGCATTTTGGACATCGCCTCAAAAAATCCCGATACCACTGAAATGGGGTTCGGTGTCGGCGTGGGGTCGAGCCAGACCGACTTCAATGTATCCTACCCGCTTTTCGGCAAAGGCGGCATCATGGCGATGGGCAAGGTAACGTATTGGGATCCCTTTGTGTGGGGAGCGCAGGCATTGTCAAAAGCAGTGCCTGAAATCGACGCTATCAATTCAATTAAAAAGGCGCCGTTTATCCGCGATTTCTCCATCACCGGCAATTACCGCTTCACCGACAGCCTTGACTTCCGCGCAACGGGTTTTCTTGGCAGCGACGGTGTGGGCGCGGAATACCACAACGAGTTTAACAACTCCCGTGGCCACCGCAAGGTCGATTTGCTGCTCGACTGGGTAAATACCAATGCTTTTCTGGTTACCGGCCTCACCTATAACCCGCGCTATGATATGGTGTTGCGGGGCACTGCGGGCATCGGCCTCTATCAAAGCGACTTAATTGCCGATATCGGACTGCATCTGGCTGATGACGATGTTTCTCTGCTTATCCCCGACGAGGGCGGCAGTTTCATGCCCCAAAGTATGCAAATTGAAGAAACCCTCACACAAACCAACATCAATTACCAGGGGAGAATCGATTTTGACTGGGATTTAGGAAACGGCTTTTTGCTTGCCGGCGGTGTGCAGGAGTTGTATTCGCGCTGGCTCACTTCGGAAACCAGCCACAGCGAAGTTGAATACGCAGAGGGACAGAGCAGCAATGCACTATTTGACATACCCGACTATAAGCTCGACACGGAAAACCAGGGGCTTTCGTCCACATTCTACACCCTGGGCGAATGGACGAGCAGTGATGGAAAATTCGGTGCGGAACTGGGCTTCAGGCTCGACCACTTTCATTTTATCGGGCGCGATTTTACAATACCGACCTATCCGGTGGTAAATCCAAGACTCAATCTTGACTACAAACTGCTGCAAAACATAGGAATAATTGATACTTTGACACTCACCGTCGGCACAGGTCTTTTTTCGTCCATAAATGACGCCATCACCAACATCGACGTCAGTAACAACATCACCGATTATGAACTCAAACCGAATCGCTCGTGGACTTCGATTGTCGGCGGGAAACTCGATTTGTACGGCGGCTACAGTTTTAATCTGGAAGTATATTATAAAAGCGTTTTTGACCGCGCCTATGTACGCACCGATGTGTACGGCAAAGTGGGTGGAAGCAGCGGGTATTCCGTTGACAATTATTATTTTGACGGCACAGGGCAGATATTCGGGTTTGACCTGATGCTGCAAAAAATGTATTCCCGCTACCTTGACGGCTGGCTGTCGTACTCATTCAACTACGCCCGTTACCGCGACCCCCATGCCGTACCTGAAACGATACCCGTGGGGCAAACTGAAGAAGACTACCCGGCAACCGGCAACGGCTGGTACTTTCCGTCGTTCCACCGCTTCAATTATCTGAATCTCGTGCTCAACATCAAGCCGACTCAAGCGTTTAATATCGGCCTCCGCTTCGGACTTGCGACCGGCACTCCCGATAGCAGTGACAACAACAAGCGTATCGGTTTTTCATGGCCGGTGGACGTGAAGTTTTCGTTCTATAAGTTCAATCCCAAAGGCAAAGTGCGCAGGGAAATCTACATTGCGGCAGAAAACCTGCAAGCCCTCGTCTACGATGCCCAACTCTTGAGTCAAGGTGAAAACTATACCGGTGACGAAGACGCAAGCGAATACAGGCCGGTCTACGATATGCCCATACCGATGATTTCATTCGGGTTTAAGTGGTCGTATTAAGCATATTGACATTTACAAATCGGTAATCCCAGCCTTCCAATCAAGCACCCCTCGGCAAGCGCATAACCATAAAATTTATTCATCCTCTTTCACTCTATCGTTAAATGATAGACTAATGTGCTATACTCCCAATATGAAAGATCGCAAAACACTCCCCAAAACCGCCCTGGCCCGCATTTACTTTATCGACCGGGAAATCGCCTCAGGCAAGTATCCCAACACCCAGGCTCTGGCGAAAGCCTACGAAACCGGCACTGCCACCATCAGCCGGGACATCGACTTCATGCGGGTTATGCTGAACGCTCCTATTGAATACGATTATTTTCACAAAGGCTATTACTACACGGAAAAAACTTTCCGGCTCCCCGCAACGTTTACATCCACCGATGAGATCATGGTCCTGGGATTGGTGAAAACCCTGCTTTCGCTGTACCAAAACACCCCCATATACGATGCCGCCCGACAATTACTGGAAACCATCACCGCCCCCCTTGATGACACCGTTCAGCCTCGCTGGTATGAGGACCGCATCATCGTGCCCCCGGTTCCCCAGGTCCCTTTTGAGCCTGAAATATGGCGGACCATCTGCGAAGGCTTACGGGAAAACCGCATCCTCGCCTTTGAATACCGCAGCGTCTGGAACGACGGCTGTCATCCCCGCCGGGTTCGTCCCTGGCAGCTCCTCTTTGATAACGGCGCATGGTATCTCTACGGCTATGCCGAAGAACGCCGGGGTTCGCGGATGTTTTCCCTCTCACGAATACGGAATATCAACCTTACGGACGAAAACTTCAGCATCCCCGCCTCCGTCGATTTTCGCGCCCACACGGACGGCAGCTTCCTCGGCGTGTACACCGACGACAAAAAACGCCGTTTCCGCATCGCCTTTTACAATGACGCCGCCCTGCGGATTCAGGAACGCCGATGGGCCGCGGATCAACACATCGAAGAAATCCCCAGCGGTGTGATCCTCAGCTTTACCGGCGCCCAATACGGCAAAGTCCTGGAACTGGTATTGGCCCAGGGCCGAGATGCCCTGCCCCTGGAACCGCTTGAATTGGTTGAAGATTGGCAGGCAAACCTTCGGGATATGCAAAAGCGAATCAAGGGCAGACATATCAGCGGCGATGCTTTGTTGCCGAAAACTAAAAAAAACAATATCATTGTAAATAAGGAGCAAGCCTATGCAGAACAATCAAACCATGACCCTGCACGAAAAACTTCAGACAGGCATGAAAGTCATCGAACTGGAAAAACAGGGGAAATTTGAAGAAGCCAAAAAGCTAAGACACCAGATGCCTTTGGCCCCCTACCTTGCAAAATTTATAAAAGATCATCTTGGATCTGAAGCCCTTCTGAAAATGGGCTGGAATTTAGCGGAAGCGGATGTAGAATATGGATCTGACTGGCTTTCTCGATAGTATTGTTGATTATGTCGACGAAATTGGCATAGGTCGAAAAGGTCTTGCCACCGATGGCGAAGAACATGAGGGCCGCATTCATTACGAAAGGGGCATATCCGGCGCTTCAAACGCATTTCAAGAAGCTCAGGTCTCAGCCGATTCCCGGATCATTGTCCTTTCCGAATTGGTGTTTTTGCAGCAGGAATTACAGTTTTGCAATGAAGCCGACACCGACACAAAAAGCAGTTTGAAAGAGGCCATCCAGAGTTTTGAGGACGCACTCCGTTCTCTCCAGGCCGTAGCGGATGCCGGATATAAAACCGCCGAAAAAACCTATCCCCAAAACCCCAAATACCGCATTCAGGGCTTCCCTAAAGATGCCTTTCACCTTGCCTGTATTGCCCATCGCACACGGCTCCGCAATGTCCTGCGTTCTCCCGGTATTAATATGATTGAAAAAGCCGTTCTGCAACAACGCGCCGCTAACCTAACCGCCGCTCAGGGCAGTTATATTGAAAAACAGAAAGCCGTTTTACAATAGCTTATCCGGAAAGAATAAATTCCAGAGACATGAAAAAACGGGCAAAATTTTCTAGAAAATGAAAAATATTTTTCAGTCTATCGGTATATGATAGAGTGAGGGTGATATAATTTGAATAGATTGAAAATAGAAAAGAGGACGAAATGAACGCAGTGCTTACACAACAAGAAGTAGATCAGTTATTAAGGGCTACCGAAAATTTTGAAAATCTTGAAGCCTTTGAATCTTTTCTGAAAAAACGTCAGATCCAGCCTGAGGAACCATATGGACACTCTTATGAACAAAATATAACTATGTGCCGTTTTTGGGGCTCAAAGCATGGTGAAAAAATCCTTTCGGATATTGAGCGGAAAAACAACGAACAGGGCATGGGCAATGTCAAAATCCCCAATACAAAGATTAAGCTCATAAATTATTCCATTTGTCCAGAATGTAATACCATTTTTTCGTTTAAGGAACTTGCCGACTACTACGCAAACCCCAAGCCTGATCCGGCATTCTCTAATCGCGTAGATCAATTCAGACAGGACACAAGGGTCTGTTGTCCTAAATGCGGCACCTATTTCTTACCATCGCTTATCATTTCAGATGGTACACCGATGAAGGAGGTGCAATTTTTGTGTAGGATACAAACGGTGAATGCGATAGAACAGTATTTTCTTGGAAAAGGGATGCAGGTACTGACACAAAACAAGAAAAATGTTTTGCATAAAGGAGGTCGCAGAGCTATTCGGAATGATATTCTATTAAAGCAACTGGAATTGAGGCCGACTCTCATTACCAATCTGCTTCAACATACACCTGCGAATTTAATACCTAACCTTATTGATGGCAGTAATGTTGAAAAAAGGGATGTTTTGTATGGCGCATGGGAACGGGTCGGTTAAAAAAAGTGAATACCAGTCGGTTTTGTTTTATACAAAATAAAGGAGTAAATTGTGAGCCATAATTATATAAATCTGGTGCTGGCTAACGGTTGGGACGCGCTGCCCTTGGAACCGGCGGAGTTGGTAGAGGAATGGCGGGGTAACTTAAAGGGGATGATGAAGCGGAAGAAAATGTTGAAAAAGTGAGAAATTATTTTTAGTCTATCGTTATATGATAGAGTAGAGGTAGTAGAATATTATACAGATGAGGGGACAGGAAGGAAGTATATGAAAATATTTTGTTGGAATATGAATTATTGGCAAAACACTAAGGGAAATCCTCATGATATTATTGATTGGAAAAATAAATGTATAGAATTTTTTAAAGAAGAGCC
This sequence comes from Spirochaetia bacterium, assembly GCA_026002595.1. GTDB lineage: Bacteria > Spirochaetota > Spirochaetia > Treponematales > Breznakiellaceae > BNUT01. The sequence goes on from BOBW01000054.1 coordinate 8,541, forward strand.
TAATATTGATTTTTACATTTTACAAGAGATAAATCTATTAAAATTATTTGAAAAAAATTCTAACCAATATGAGTTTTCAATGACAGATTATAATATTTTATACCACGAATTAACAAATGAATTATTATTTGATGGAAGAAAAGATAACTTTTGGGGTAATGCAATTTTATTCCATAAAAATTATAAATTTGAAAAGAATAATATAGATACAAATGATCTGTATGAGGTAAATAAGTATTACTATGGACGAAGTTCTATTATGTGTTATGACTTTATTTTACAAAATAAAGAAAAAATAACAATTATAAATTTTTATAATAAAATAAATTATGCAAATAAAGGCCGTTATACAATGGTAGATGATTTTGGAAATGATAAAGATATAAAGAATATTCTTGAAAATGTAAAAAATCGTATTATAATGGCAGGTGATTTTAATACGGGATTTGGGGAAAAGGATAAAGAAGAATATGATAAATTTATAGAACAATATAAGAATAAATATAACCTAGAAAATTGCATTCAAAATTATTCCAATAAATTTATTCCCACATATTATCATGCTAAAGCTCATCATATCAGTACTTTTGGTTATGTAAATGATTTCTGTTTTTCTTCAAAATTTAATGATGTAACTATTATTAATCAAAAAGATGAATGGGAAAATATTGGGGGTATAAAACTTTGGAGAGGGCTTTCAGATCATCGCCCATTTATTGTTGAATTAAAATAAATGAAAAATATTTTCAATCTATCGGTATATGATAGAGTGATGGGAATATAATGATAATAAATTGTCGGCGGACATAAAACGTATAATTTACCTCAGGAGGGTATTATGAAAGGTTTTCGAGACACGTATTTTGGAATGTTTTTTGTTTTCTTGACAGTTTGTTCTATACAATTATTTGCCCAAGAAAAAACACTTGATGGGGCAAAGTACACGGTTGTCGAACCGGCAACCTATGCTTTTAATGCTGATGCAGGAAATTTAAAAGTTGGGCAAAAATATTATATGGATGGGGTTGCAACTGGCGTTACGGGTTCAAGGTTAATGATTCATGACCTTGGTTTGATGGATATATTAACATTAAGTACACCCATGACTATTAAATATGGGACAAAGGTAACTTTATATGTTGAGGTAACAGCAGTAACTTCATATAGCAGTGAAGCAAAGGTTATAAAGATTGAAGGGGCCGGGATACAACAATCAAATAATAATACTGCGACAAGTACAATTACACTTGACAATGTAAACTATACAGTACTTGCCCCGGCAACATATGCATTTAATTCGGATTCCGGCAAATTGAAGGCAGGAGACAAATATGTTTTAGATGGAACCGCAACGGGAGTTTCAGGCGCCAGATTAATGATCAGCGATTTAGGCTTAATGGATATACTGACCTTGAGTGCTCCTGCAAAAGTTAGTTACGGTACAAAAGTGCGGGTATATATTGAAGTAACAGAGGTAACTTCATATGGTTCAAATGCAAGGGTTGTAAAACTCGAAATAAAGTAAACAACACACCATATAGAGTAAAGGGGGTACATGCAATGAACATTTCACAGCTATTAGCGGATAACCAGTTGTCGTTCCAATCCATTTTCCCGTATCTAATGGGTTTATATGGAGTAACAGTTCTAACATTTTTGTTTAGAAGTATACCAAGTCGGATTATTGCTTTAATAACAAAGCATTGTACTACAACATTAACCTTCACAAGCGATCTGTCTGATTTCTTTATGTGGATAATGAAAACATTTGAAGAGGAAAGTTTGATTTCAACAGCAAGGAGCCTTCGATTCTTTGCTCGTCCATGGAAAGAAAAACTTCAAAAAGGGATTGGAGTTGGCAAGCAAATATTTATCTTTCGCGATAAAATTATCTGGATTAGTTATACAATTGACTTGCTTGTAATTGGACAGTTACACAAAATATCCATAACAATTCTGGGTAGAGATCAGGCATTCTTTGATTCACTTCGTAATGAATTTGAACACAATATTGGAAAGGAAATATCAGAGACAGATGAAACTGCGGTATACATCTTTCATGATGGTTGGAAGAGAGAATGTGAAATAAAAAAGCGTTCGTTTGATACAATATTTCTTGATACGAATACAAAGAAAAAACTGACAAACCACTTGGACAAATTTTATGCCAACGAAAATTGGTATGGAAAACGAGGGATTTCTTATCAGACGGGTATCTTGCTTTATGGAGAACCTGGCTCCGGTAAAACTTCAATTGTCCGTTCTTTGGCAGGCAAATACAATAAGCGTTTATGTATAATTCCAGCCGCACAACTAACAGAACTACCAAAAGCACTACGCTCTCTTCCTTCTGATTCTTTTGTTGTTATTGAAGATATTGATATTAATATGAAAGTGCATAGGCGAGAAGAGTCGTTAGAAACTACTGAACATCCGGATGATACTTCAAGTCAAGTAAGTTTGTCGGAAATTCTCAACGCACTTGACGGAATAATTTCCGTACCCGGACGAGTTTTGTTCTTAACAACAAATCATATTGAAGTCCTTGATAAGGCATTTATACGACCAGGCCGTATTGACCTTTTGGTAGATATATCCTATGCTTCGGTTGAGGCTTTTAAGGATTTTGTCAAAGTATTTTATGCGGAATCCCTGGAGCCGAATACGCTCGCTTTGCTGGACAGGGTGCGGCAGATTCAAAATGTGACCATTGCCCAGTTGCAAAATGATTTTATGTGTGGTATAGTTGTGGAAAGGCTTATACAAAAGTATTGTATTCCTTGCACAGAACATTATACGATACAGGCTAATGACGCCTTGGCAAAAATAGCTGTATAAAGCAGGTCATTATTGGAGGATTTTATGAGGATTGTAAGTTGGAATTGCCATAACGGATTCGATGAAACAAAGTCATCTGCTATTCTTTCGGCATATAAACCAGATATTTTGGTTGTACAGGAATGTAGAGAAGCAGACAGGGAAGGATTTCATAATGTTGAATATCCAATGGAATGTTCTGATTGGTACAGCGACCATATTGAAGCAAGTGACCAAAATAACGAGATAAACCACG
>BOBW01000055.1 GCA_026002595.1 Spirochaetia bacterium
GGCCAATGGGTATACCCGGATTTTGAGGGAAGTTGAACGGGGGAACTATAAGCCGCCCACGTCCGGCTCAAGCGATTATCTGGAATATGTGCTGCCCTTCCTGGTCTTTTTTCCGGGAACCGGGACCGGAGGGGAAGGCCGACCCACTGGTCAGGCATCCGCAGCCCCAACCTCTGCCGGGAGCGCTCCCGCCGCAGACCGGCTTCTCTCCGCCCTGCCCGATTTGCTAAAGGCCGTTGAACTGAACGGTGATTCGGTACTGGCCCCTTATTTTTTAGGTATTGTGTATGAAAGTTTGGGCCGGATAGACGAGGCTCAGGCGGCTTACGGCAAAGCCTATGCTGTTTCCCCGGAATGTTACCCCGCAGTCCTGAGCCTTGCCCGCATCCTGATCCGGGAAGGGCAGCAGGAAGAGGCCCTTGCCATGCTGGAGGACCTGGCTGTCCGCTACCCCGATAATATTGCCATCAAGCGGCAGCTGGCCCTGGCCTTTTACCGGAATGGGGACTGGGCCCGTGCGGAGAGCGGCGTCGCGGATATCCTCCGGCAAGACAGCCGTGATGGGGAATTCATCCTGATGCGGGCCCATATCCTGGTGGAGCAGGGCCAGTTCCTCCAGGCCCAGGCCCCTTTGGATAGCTACGCCGCCATCAATGCCAATAACCGGCTCTACCTCTTTCTCCGTGCCCGGGTCCAGGCCGAAGGTTTCAAGAACCGGGACGCCGCCCTGAATTACCTCCGGCCCCTCCTGCGAAGCGCCGCCGCGGGCAGCGGCCCGGCGGATAACGCGGCGGCAAACGATGAGGCCCTTGTTTACGCTGCCCGGCTCCTCATGGAATCAGGCAGAAGCGAAGACCAGACCGAAGGCCGGGACCTGCTCCGCAGGCTGATGAATGCCGAAAGCCCTTCCGCAGGCGCGGTTAACCTGGCAATTCAGGACGCGGTCCGCCGGGAAAATTGGCAGGACGCCAGGGCTTACCTGGCCCGGCTCCCGGAAGGCCGCTTTTCTTCCCAAAACCTCCTCTTTGCCTATACGGCGGAACAAGGCCTGGGCAATAACGCCGCCGCCCTCTCCTATGCCCGTGAGCTCTACGAGCGGGACCATCAAAATGATGAATCAGCCATCGCCTATATTTCCGCCCTTATCGACTCAGGCCGCCAGGACGAAGCGGGCCGCATGATCGAAACCCGCCTTGCCCTCGCCCCGGGCGGCGCCGTGAAAAGCCGTTACTATTATCTTCGCAGCCGCGTCCGCAGCGGCGAAGACGCCGTCATGAACGAGCTCCGTTCCAGCCTCTTCGAGGACCCCCGTAACATCTCATCCCTCATCGCCATGTTTGAGGTTTACCACCGCCGCCGCGATGAACGCCGCGCCGTCAACTACCTCAAACAGGCCCTGGCCATCGCCCCGGATAATCCCCGGCTTAAACGTTACGAAACAGAGTATGCCGCGGCGCTGGGGCAGTAGTATGCGCTGCAAGCAGTTTCTTGTTATGCTCTGTCTGCTGCTCTGCGCCCGGTTTGTTTTCGGCATTGAAAGCCCTGAACAGACGGATTACGCCAAGGGGCCGCTTTTCGGTAAAACAATGTATGTGCCGTTTTTGATTCACTATACTTTTCCGTCCCTGCCGGCCAGCGCCGGTGAACAATGGGATTTTAACTATCATGTTTCGGCCTACCTTGTTCAGGATATATATTATATAGAAAACAAGCCCCTGCCCGAATCCGGTGGGCGGAGCTATGACAAAGCAAATGTTGAACGGGACTATGAAAGTACCATTGGCGAACTGGGCCTTTCTTTTAATCCCCTGCGGGAATTGCAGGTCGGTATGGATATGCGGCTCATCGCCTATTACCGGGGTTTTGGGGACCCCTTTTTGGAAGGCTTTCACGGGGCATTCGGTTTCCCCAACGGTGGAAGGGAATTTTTTTTACAGAATCAACTCTACATCAATATCCCCAACAACAGCGGCGTTTCCCTGTTCCTTGATGAACCGGTTGTTTCCTTTGGAGACATTGATCTCTGGACGAAGTGGACTTTTTTTGAAATTCCCCGCCTTTCCCTCGCCTTGCTTGGGGCGGGCAAAATTCCTTCGGGCAGATTAAATACCCTGAGCGGTTCTAATTATCCTGATTTGGCCCTGGGCATCCTTTCGGATATACGGGCGCTGTGGTGGCTTTCCGTGTATGCCCAGGCAGGGCTGGTAGTGCCCTTTGACATGAAATCCTACCCGATGTTCAACGGATTGGCCGGGGTGGAATTCAGCCCATGGGATTTTCTTTCATTCAACCTTCAGATGAACCTGAAAACTTCTCCCATTTCAGGGGGTTACGAAAATCATTATTTTCAGCCTCAAATCAATATTTTGGCGGGCTTTATTTTTCGGTATAAAGCTCCTTCGCGGCAGATTTTTACCTGGCAGTTTTATCTTGAAGAAGACACCTTTACCCATCAAGGCGCCGATATCACCTTTAACCTTATGTTTATCCATTCATTAAATTTTGCCAAACTAAAGGTAGTTCATGAAAAACGCAAAGGATATTGAGAAGCTCTTATCCTGAGAACCCGGCAGGTTCCCTAATGTTTAAGCATCTTTTTCCGCATTGATTCCAGGCGGTTCAGCGCTTCGTAGAGGGTTTCATTTTTTTTCGCAAAGTGCAGCCGGATTAAATGATTCACCGGTTCGCGGAAAAAGCTGGAACCGGGAACCGCCCCGATGCCCACTTCACGGGCCAATACTTCGCAGAATTCAAGATCACTTTCATAGCCGTATTCGGAAATATCCGACAGGACATAATAGGCCCCTTCCGGCGCGATGTGCTTAATCCCCGCGTCTTGCAGGCCCTTAATAAAAATGCTGCGTTTTTCAGTGTATTCCGCCAGCAGGTTTTGGTAGTATTGCTGCGGGAAACGCAGAGCCGTGACGGCGGCTTCCTGTAAAGGGGCCGCCGCGCCAACAGTGAGAAAATCGTGGACCTTTTTGGCGGTCTCCGCGAGCCGTTCCGGGGCAATGATATAACCCAGCCGCCAGCCCGTGATGGAATAGGTTTTTGAAAGGGAGCTGCACGACAGGGTGCGCTCAAACATTCCCGGCAGTGAATTAAAATAGATGTGCTTATGGGGCGCGTACACGATGTGTTCGTATACTTCGTCGGTGATAACATAGGTATCGTACTTTGCGGCAAGGGCCGCAATGGTTTCAAGTTCGGCGCGGGTAAACACCCGGCCGCAGGGGTTTGAAGGGTTGCAGAGGATAAGGGCCTTTGGGTTCTGCTTAAAGGCCGCTTCCAGCACATTTGCGTCAAAGTGAAATTCCGGCGGGATCAGGGGCACATAGATGGGTTCCGCCCCGGCGAGGATCGCATCGGCACCGTAGTTTTCGTAAAAGGGCGAAAACACAATCACCTTGTCGCCGGGATTGGTGACCGTAAGCATGGCCGCCATCATCGCCTCGGTGCTGCCGCAGGTAACGACCATTTCCTTTTCCGGGTCGAGTTTCCGGCCCATGTAGTAACGCTGTTTTTCCGCAAGGGCGATACGGAAATTTTCCGCCCCCCAGGTAATGGAATACTGATGCGGGCCTGGACCGGCAATTTCCGCAAGCCTATCGGTAATTTCCTTTGGGGGATCAAAATCCGGGAAACCCTGTGACAGATTCAGTGCGTTGTAATGCTCGGAAATCCGGGTCATCCGCCGGATAACCGAATCGGTAAACTGTGCGCTCCGCTCACTTAGGTCTTTCATGCGTATACGGTACTGAATGGATCGCTGTGCGTCAACCGTTAAACCATCACCGCGCCGCCGCAGACCGGGATGCACACCCCGGTGATAAAAGAAGCCAGGTCAGAGGCAAGAAAGGCCACCGCGTTGGCGATCTCCTGATCCGTGCCGCGCCGGGCCAGGGGAATTTTTGCGGCGTACTCCGGGGCAATCTCGGTGTGGTTTTGCCGATCCTTGTCGCTCACGGTCCAGCCCGGCGCCACCTGGTTTACCGTTACCCCGCTGGGCCCCACCTCTTTTGCCAGCACCCGGTACAGGCCGTCCATGCCCCGCTTGGCCGAAGCGTAGGCCCCGGAATCGGCGTTGCAGAGATAGGAACACTCGGTGTTGATCCCGATAAACCGTCCTGTTTTTTTTGCGATCATCGCCGGCAAAAAGGCCTTTGCCATAAGGACATTCTGTTTCACGCAGCTTTCAAACTGATCCTGAAAATCGCCGATGTCCTGTTTCAGAATACTGGTCCACTTGTACTGGCTTACCGCGCAGTTTACCACGATATTGGGGTCCCCCAATTCACGGACCACTTTTTCCTTCATGGCGGCCACCTCTTTCTCATCGGTAATATCCGCCTGTACCGCCAGAACCCGTCCGCCCAGGGCGCCGATTTTCTGCGCCAGTTCTTCAGCCTTGGTTTTGTTCTGAAGATACTGAATAACAACATCGGCCCCGCAGGATGCCAGTGTTTCCGCCATCACCCGGCCCAACTGGCCGGTGGCCCCGCTTACCAGGGCGATTTTGTGTTTAAGGTTGATTTCCATTTGTTCTCCTGCCTTATTTCATATTATTTATCAACTACCATGGGATGACGCAAATCGGTGCCGGGAATAAGCTTTCCATCCTTAAAGCGGCCCCGTTTCAGGCCGCTGGAACGAAAGGCGTCCAACATTTCGCAGGTGATATGCCCTTCCGTGGCATTACTCACCGTTTGCTTAAACTCATCCTCATGATCCACGCGCCTGATATTTTTAATCTCGCCCATTGAAAAACTCCTTAAACCAAACAACAAAATCACGCCGAAGATTCCCCAGGGGGAACTCGGCCATTTCCACCTCATTACCATCATCCGCCCAACAGGTAAGCACTAAGGTATCTCCGAAACGGAGATCGAAGGTCAAAAAATACTTCCGAAAGTCCAGCTTGAATTCATAGGCCGCAAACAGGCGGTTTCCTGAGTCCACCGCATCCGTAGCATCACCGATAAATGGGAACTCGGAAACGGCACCGGACACGGCCTGAAAGAATTCTGCCCGTTGTTCCGGCGTAAACCCTACTTCCCGCACCGTTCCCTCCTAATATACCACATCCAGGGCGATTTTGTGTTTAAGGTTGATTTCCATGATTTATTATAGAAAAGAATCGGTTCTTTGGTAAGGGTGCTTATGTTCTGTCGTCAATCCTATCCCTGCACATACTGTTTGCGGAGGTTTTCCAGAGATTGGGACACCACTTGGGTAAGGGTGGCAGAAGCTTCTTCAGAATATTTGGTCAGAAGGGCGGCGGCATCACCGGATACGGCCTCGGCGGGCCTTAGAAACTCAAAAACCTCTATTTTGAGGGCATCCGCGAGGTTTACCAGGGTATCCGAGGAGAGCCAGCGCTTGCCGGTTTCAATATCGCTGATAAAATTAGGGGAAATATCCACCATTTCGGCCAGTTTTGCCTGGGACAGGCCCCGGAAACCGCGATAACGTTTTAAATTCGCCCCTAATGTGACCCGTAAATCGCTTTCAGTCATAGATTATTTTTAACTTCATTTAAAGTATAGATCAAAATACGAATATTTGATGACTATTGATTTTATATCGCTGTAAGCGATTTTTCTATTGACAGATACCGCTGATACAGGTATGATCTAATCGGTTTAAGCGATATTCATGAGGGGAAAGGAAAATAATGGGAACTTCTGTCAAAGAAAGCAAACCGCCTATTACCTATATAAGGGTTATTCTCTTGATCGCGGCCCTTGCTTCTTTCATAAGCGGTGTATTGGTATACGCCTTTTTCAGAAATTCCGATCTGCTGGTCTATCGGATTACCGGGAGGCCCATCGTTTTGAACCGGCTTTATCAGACTCAGGGAAATAGCGGCCCGCTGTCAGACATCCTGGTCTATAACGTCCCTGACGGCCTGTGGCTTTTATCGGGAATTTTGTTCATACGGACACTCTGGCCGGATAAAGGCGCGGAAGGCAAAATCTATATCCTCATATTCTGTTTCCTGGCAGTGCTTTTCGAGGTACTACAGTTATTCAATTTTATGCCGGGGACCTTTGATGTTCTCGATCTCATGGCAATGGTTCTAAGCGCCTTCGTTGAAGGCGTAATTTTTACCTGTTTTGTACAAAGGAGACTATCGTAATGCGTATTAATTTTCTTAAACACGGAGCATCGGTTTTGGTGTTGGTTCTTTTCGGCTTTCTGGCATTGGGGAGCGGGACCGCGGAAAAGGCGGTGAAGAAAGAAACTACCTATAAAGAAATCCCCTTGTCTGAATTAGGACAGGCTATCAGTAATGTAGATGGGCCTGGTCAAGGTTTTATTGTTCAGGCGGAATTACCAAGTTCTATTGATTTTTCTGGTTATACTAGCCTCGGCGATGGTCTTATTCGTACAGAGCTGGATCAAAATGAATATGCAGAATTAGGTAGGCGGATAGAACAGGGCAAGGTATATACTATATATATCGCTATATCAGGGAATGGGGAACCTATCCTTGAACGAATTGACGGGCTTATGACTTTGGAAGAATTAGCTAATCGGGATGCTCAAAGAAAAGCTGAACAAGAAGCTGCCAGAGAAACAGAACGATTAGCCCAGGAAGAAAAGTGAAAAGCCCTGGAAGGAGCGAACAACTATGATCCGGCGAATTTTATTATTGTTCCCGCTAATTTTAAACCGGCGGAGTACGTAAAGACGGATTTGTTTGACGCAGTGGCGGCGGCTGAAAAATTAGACGTAATCGCACGGAACATATTAGGGCAAACTTACACACCTTCAAAGCAATTTGTTTCCGATGTGGTATTTGTCAGTCAAAACGGAACCGATATAACATTTCGGACATCCGATAACGCCATATCGCAGTTCATGAAGGTTGATTCCCGGACCGGGTTAACAGCGGGGCAGAGGGTACGGATATACTACAACGTATATCGTCAACTAACAGCTTGGCGGGTTCAGGCCATAGAGAAGTTGTAGAACATAGATCAACATTCCCGCCGGAATAGCGGGGATGTTGATTTAATCTTATAGGAGGATAACAATGAAAGTAGTATACAAAATTACCTACCCAAATGGGAAAATCTATATCGGACAGGATGTAACCGATAGTTTTATGACCTATTTTGGAAGCGGTAATAAGGATTACATTCAAAGCGATTTTACATGGGAGCAAATGCAAAATTTTTCCATCAAAAAAGAAATTCTTTGGGCAAAAGAAGACGCAACACCCGCAGAGCTAACAGAAAAAGAAAATGAACTTATCATAAAACATGGATCAAATAATCCCTTGAAAGGTTATAACCTAATACCAAAATATAAGGAATGATTGGGAGATAAGCCTAATGATGGGAGCGCCGCCGTGCCTGGCGCCGGGTTAGGCATGTAAATCTTTATGCAGCGGCATTGTGCGCAGCCAAGGGATTCAATGAGGATTTTCATCGCTTCCACGCGAAGTACATTTTCAGAATTAATGACTGATTGCGTTTTTTCCTCCATGTCACGAACAAAAACAACAGGATTTATGATTTAATCGGTACCTGTCACAACATCATAAACTGATAAAAGAAACCACTGACCATACGGACAACAGGGACATTTGCCTTGATTTCTTTCCTTTTGTCCGTGTGGTTAGTGAGGTCTGTGGTTAAAAATCCTTTATGATGTTGGGCCTGTCATCCAGCAGCGCCTTGAAGAATATTTTGGCGGACATAGCTTGCGGTCATAGGGCTTGAAGGTATAAGATGAGTCATAAATAAGGAGATGCCCATGCCCGAACCAGTCAAGAGAGACCCCAAAGCCCCAAGATTCCTTCAAATTTCCGTCAAGGACAGCGAAGGCAAAGAATGGTCAACCATGATCGCCCAGCCAAAGGATTTTTCCTCCGGCTCGGTCGGTTTCTATGGCTCCGACAAGATCACCAACCCGGAAAGCGGGGAACGGTATCAGTGCGGCCTGACCTTTACGCTGATTGGGTCCAAGCCGGGGAAGTAAAATAGGAGTTATGCGCAACTTCTACACCGAATCACCGCTGTGGCACGAGAAAATCGGCGGCATCCATGCCTTGCTTGAACGGGTAAAAATCAGTGAGGAACAGTCCGGCGATGTGCTGCGGCTGCGGAAGCTTAACCGGATCATGTCAATTCACGCCTCAACGGCGATTGAGGGTAACCGGCTTACGCTGGGGCAGGTAACGGATGTTATCAACGGCGTACCCGTGTGGGGACCGCAGAAGGACATCAAGGAAGTACACAACGCATGGCAGGCATATAACCGCCTTACACAATTTGACCCGTGGAACAGTGATGACCTGTTAAAAGCCCACGCTCTTATGACCAATGACCTCATCGGAGAGTCCGGCTCGTTTCGCACGGTTAATGTTGCCGTTGTTCGCAGCGACGGCGCGGTTATGCACCGCGGCGCATCTCCTGAGAAGGTTCCGCATTTGGTAAAGGAGCTGCTGGAATGGGGGCACGGCGGCGAAGCGCATCCGCTCATCAAAAGTTCCGCCGTCCATTTTATGTTGGAGCATATTCACCCCTTCCGGGACGGCAACGGCAGAATCGGGCGGCTTTGGCAAACCCTGGTACTGTCAAAGTGGAATCCCCTGTTCGCCTGGATGCCCGTAGAAACCCTCGTGCATTACAATCAGGCTTTGTACTACAAGGCATTGCAGGATTCGCACCGTAACGACGTGGATTGCCGGCCCTTCATTGATTTTATGCTTGATGCGATTGAAAATTCGCTCTACAAGTACGTTGATATTGCAAGCAACACCTCAGTGCTGCCTGAGACCGCTGGGGATGTCGGGGTAAATGTCGGTGTAAATGTCGGTGTAAAATCAGACATTATCGAAAAGCTGAAAGTACAGCCCACGCTCACGGCGCCGGAACTCGCCGCCATGCTGAACCTCTCCTCAAGGACTATTGAACGGCATATCAAGGAATTGCGTGAGCGTGGGGTACTTGTTCGTGTCGGTTCGGATAAATCCGGTCATTGGCAGGTGAACGAGGGATAGGGACTCCCTCATGTGTCAGAGTTCTTCGCTTCTTCATTCAACAGATTCTCCGAAGTATTACCTTCTAACACACCGCCTTCCTGTATAAAAGAACCCCCAACCCTACGGTATATCCCGCCCCCATGCTCCGCCGAGTTATTACTGACGGTTCCGCCGCTGAACTCAAACCGGCCATTTGTACCAAGATATATTGCCCCGCCCCATTTGGCGGTATTTCCGCTGATCCTTCCATTTCCGTTCATAATGAGCTTGCCGCCATTTTCATTGTCTATATATACTGCTCCGCCCCAATCTGCGGAATTACTGTCGATAGTACCACCTGTTATTTCAACCGTCCCATTATTTATATAAATGCTTCCCGATTTAACGGCCTTGTTCCCGGTAATGGTTCCGCCATTAAATGTGAAGACGCTTGCTTCTTTGCTTACATATACGGCGCTGCCCCAGCTGGCGGTATTGCCGCCCATTACCGCGCCGCTATTCATGGTAACTTTACCGCCTTCTTCTATGTACATACCGGCGCCGTATTCAGCGGTATTACTGCTGATGCTGCCGCCTGTTATTTCAACAATGCCTTCCCGTACAAAAATGGCGCCGCTTTTTGCCGCACGGTTTCCGGTAATGGTTCCGCCTTCAAGAATGAAGCGGCTTGCTTCTTTGTATACATATACTGCGCTGCCCCATGTGGCGGTATTGGCGCTTAGCTCTGCGGCATCTTTCATGATGAATGTGCTGAATGTGCTGTCGCCGCTGGTCAGATATACAGCGCCGCCGAATTCAGCGGTATTTCCGCTGATAAGGGCGTTTTCACCGATATTCATCAGGGCACCGGAAAGGTATACAGCTCCGCCGCTTTTTTCCGCCGAATTGGCAGAGAGCCTGGATGAACCAAGCATGGCAAATACCGAGTTCTGGGATACGGCAATTCCGCCGCCGAATTCACCGGTATTTTTTTCTACGATTGAATTTTCCGTCATGGTAAATTCACTTTTATTTATGAATAGGCCTCCACCGGACGCGCTTGCCGAATTATCACAAATTACGGCGCTGCCCCCGGTTGTTAATACACTTTCGTTGACGTATACGCCACCGCCTCTAATTGACTTGTTGCCGTAAATTTGAACATCACCCTGTATTATACCGGTACTGCCGATCTTGTTTTCAATACCAAAATAAATCCCGCCGCCGTTGAATTGTACCGCCGTATTATTACGCACCGTAGCATTGCCGCTCATCGTGAGTATTCCGGCGTCAACAACTATGCCGCCGCCGGAACTGGAGGCGGTGTTACCGTCAATAAGCCCGCCTGACATGGTTAAGGTTGATTGATTCCATATAAATACACCGCCCCCGAATTTTGCGGTATTTTCACGGATTACCGCATTTCCATCCAGGGTGAATGTGCCGTTACCGTATACGCATACGCCGCCGCCCCATTCTCCATCAGCCGTATTGCCTTCAATAACTGCATTCTCTCCCATGTCAAAATTATTGTTTCCATTATCATCGACAAATACCCCGCCGCCGGAATATTTTAATGCCCTGTTGGCGCGTATTACCGCGTTTCCCGCCATTCTGAAATTACTGGTTTCATCAATATATACTCCGCCGCCTGAATTTTCGGCAATATTCCCCTCAATTATACCGCCGGACATAATCATAGTACTATTACTAACATTAATACCTCCTCCATAGTTCGACTTATTGCCGCTGGCAGAGGCATTACCATCCATAATAAACTTTGCACCTATGGTTACATATAAACCGCCGCCGGTTCTGGCTTTGTTATCGCGTATTTCCGCACTGCCGCTTATGGTAAACTCAGAGCCATCCAGATAAACGCCGCCCCCGCTGCGCTCCGCAGTATTATCAATAATGGAACCGCTGGTCATGACGGCTGTTGATTTATCACTGATATCTATTCCGCCGCCAAATTGCGCGCTGTTTCCTGATATTATTGTATTTCCTTCGATAATAAACCTGCCCTCGGATACATACGCTCCGCCGCCGGAAGAACCCGATATATTACCGTTTATTACTGTATTACCCATGAGGGTGGCATTACCATCTCTTACGATTTCCATACCACCCCCGGAACGCTTTGTCGTATTGTTTTCCAACACACCTCCCTGCATGATCAGGAACCCTTTGACCCCTTCTACAAAAATTCCGCCGCCGTATTCCGCCTTATTGCCGCTTATTGTTACCCCTTCATTTATGGTTAGTGTCCCTGCCTGGTAAATAATAATGCCGCCGCCATTACCACCCGCTGTATTATCACGGACAACGGCTCCGCTGTGCAGTTCAACCGCGTCATTATCCATCATGTACACACCGCCGCCGCTTGACGCGGCGGAATTTCCCTGGATAACTGCCCCATTCCCCATACTGAAGATCGCCCCATCGTCATACACGCCGCCGCCGTGCCGTCCTGCTTCACCATCTTCAATAACTCCGCTTTCAAACAAAAAGCGGGTCTCCGTTCCTTTTACATATACCCCTGCACCCCGGTGAGCCTTATTGTTCTGCAGTACCGCATTGTCCTTCATGGTGAATGTACCGCCC
>BOBW01000056.1 GCA_026002595.1 Spirochaetia bacterium
ATTATTAAGAGTATTAACTTTCGTGATAAGATTTATGGATGGAAAAGATACAGTCTGATAATAATGATAGATAAATTCCATATTTCCAGTATTAATTTTCGCAGCAAAAGGGACGGATGGAAGAAATTTTCCTTTGCAATCGAGTCACCGAAAACTGATAAAGACAAGGTTTTGCTTGTAGAACCTTTGAATAAAAATGTTTTCATGCAGGGATTTTTAAATGATTTATATTTGCGGCCCTCATGTTACAACTGTCCATCAAGGTCCTTTAAGAGCGGCAGTGATATTACACTTGCTGATTATTGGGGGATACAAAATGTGTTGCCTGAATTTGATGACGACAAGGGTGTGAGTCTTGTCATGGTAAATAGTGGGAGAGGCAAAGCCATATACGAGGCATTACAGTTTGATGACCGAGAAACAAGTTATTACGATGCATTGGCGGGTAACGCGGCCATTGAGAAATCAGCAGTTTTGACAAGAAAAAGAGCTGCCTTTTTTAAACGATTGAATAAAGAGCAATTGATTCCATTGATACAGGAATTGACCCATGTATCGTTGTTAACGAAGATACGAAATAAGGCGGTATATGCTTTGCGAAAAACAGGATTGTTAACTTTTATAAAAACAATGGTAAAGTTGAAATAATGAAAATCGGCATAATGACCTTCTGGTGGTCGAACGATAATTACGGGCAGATATTGCAGTGCTATGCCTTGCAGAAATACCTGCGGGATGCGGGGCATGATGTATATCTGATACGGTATGATCCGCGATTGGATTATATTAAAACTCCTTTGTGGAAAAAAATGTTAAAGGGAATTAACCTATATAAATTTAAAAATTATTTATTATGGCAAAAGAGAAATCGATACAATGAGAAAAATAAGACTGATCGTCATTTTGATTTGTTTAGGGAAAAATATTTAGTTTTCTCTGACAAGGTGTATTATTCGTTTCAGGAATTGGTAGATAATCCTCCCGTTGCTGATGCCTATATTGCCGGATCAGATCAAATATGGAATTTTAGTTACGCATCACTATACAACGTAAGAAATCTTATACAAGCGTATTTCTTGAATTTTGGTAATAATCAGATTAGGAGAATTGCTTATGCTGCAAGCTTTGGCACTCCTTCAATTAAGGAAGAATATATTGAAGAAATAAATAGATTATTACTCAAATTTGAATATGTTTCCGTGCGTGAAAAATCCGGTGTTTCGATATGTAAGAAATGTGGTATTACTAGTGCGGAATGGATGCCCGATCCAACAATGCTATTACTGCCGGATGATTATAGACGCATATATAAAAATGCAACCAAATTAAAACAAGAAAAAAAATATTGCTTACTTTATTTATTGGGTAATACCTGTCAATTTTCTATTTCGAATCTATATATATGGGCAGCGGAAAGAGACCTTGAAGTTGTTTATATTTCCGGTAATTCGCAATATGACAATTACAAAAAAATATATGCTACAGTATCTGATTGGCTTTATTTAATTGATAACGCGGAATATGTTGTCAGCAATTCTTTTCATGCGACTGTATTTGCGCTACTGTTTCAGAAAAACTTTTGTGTTATACCGTTGGTTAAAGAAATGCACGGTATGAATGAAAGGTTAGTATCGCTTTTTGATATTTTTGAAATATCACCTCGATTTATGACTAATAACTATTGCGATCTATTTGATACGCCTATCAACTGGGATTTCGTTTCCAAGAAATTTGAAAAGATACATTCAGAGAATAATTTATTAAAAGTTCTTAACAATAGGAAAGATGAAAACTAACCGCAATGAATATTTTATTTATTAGCCTGCATGTCCCAAATGGTATCAATGGCGGCGCCGAGCGCGTTATATCGGGACTTGCTGGGGGATTGCGGCAAAAAGGATTCACGGTATATACATTAAGTTTTGATGATCCTGCTGTTGATATGCATCAGCATTTCTATGTACCACAGGGCAGTACGCAGAAAGATACGATTGTATATATTTCCGGCATAATGGAAAAATATGCCATAGATACGGTGATACTGAACGAAACAGGGTACCGTATGCTTGCGTTGTTTCGGGCATTAAGGAAGTGTGACTCTCGATTAATAACCGGTGCCTCTCGGTTATTAATCGAGAGGCACCATATCATCGCGGACTTTTCCTATGTTTTACGGTGGTGTGTTTATTCGCTCAAAAACAGCCCATGGACAACTCGATTGTTAAAAATGGTCTTTTTTGTACCATTTGTACTATTGGCGTTGCTGCGCAGTTATCTTGTCTACTATCTGTTCGTATCAATGAGTGATACTTGCATAGTGCTCTCGTCAGCGTTCATCCCCGACTTAAGAAAGAAATGTTTTTTTATGAAGATTGATGATGCAAAGCTGGCGGTCGTCAATAACCCTTTGAGTTTTCCGATAGAAGAGATACATACAGACTCAAAAGAGAATATTGTTTTATTTGTGGGGCGTTTGGACGATTCCGGCAAAAATATTTTTGAAGTTGTACATATATGGAAACGAGTTACTTGTGATAAAAAATTTAGTACATGGAGGTTGATAATAATCGGAGATGGACCTGATAAACAGCGTATGGAAAAGTTAGCAGAAAAAAAGAAGCTGACGAACATTATTTTTATGGGAAAACAGAATCCGGTTGAATGGTACAAAAAAGCAAAAATCCTAATGTTGACTTCCCGTGAGGGATGGGGGTTGGTACTGACCGAGGCAATGCAATTTAAGGCAATCCCTATTGCGTATAGTTCGTATTCATCGGTGGTGGATATTATTAAAGACGGACAAACCGGATATCTGGTCAAAAAGAACGACCGGAAATTGTATGCGGAAAAACTGTCATGGATTATGGAAAACTGGAATGATTTGAGCAATGTTTGTGAAAACGGATATCAGTATGTACAAAAATTTTCACTTGATAAAATTGTCGATGAATGGGAAAATATGCTTTTGAGAATCAATAAATGACCGCTTATATCTTTCTCTATTTTCATGCCGTCTTGTTTGCTTTCCTGGATATTTTTCGATCTGAAAAAAAGATAAATGCCAACTGGATTATATCAAAAAAAGCGTTCGCATTAGTATCATTTGTGCTTTTTGTATGTATTGCAGGGTTTAGATACAGGACAGGTCACGACTGGAATTCGTATGAACCATATTTTAAAAATGTATTGCAAACATCTGATAATGGTTGGTTTGAAATAGGGTTTGTTTGGCTAAATATTTTTTTTAGATCCTTTACTGATAATTATTATGTAATGCAGTTTTGTATATCATTATTTTTTAGTATTTGTATATATCGTTTTTTGTTTAAGTTTTCGCCGTATCCTTTTTTATCAATCTTTATTTATATTTGTACCTTTTATTTGATTTTGAATATGGGCTTTACCCGGCAATTCATATCAATTGGATTTTGTATTCTTGCATTGGAATATCGTATAAGAAATAAAAATAGTATAACACTGTTGCTGCTTATATTTTCATTTATGCTTCATGTTTCCGGGATACTTTTCTTTTCAATTCTTTTTTTGAATACAAAAAAATATAATAGACTTTTAATTCTATTTTGTATTAGTGTTGGATATGCTGTATGCTTTGTCCTTTTTTCGAATTATCAATTATATAGAAATGTTGCATTAAACATGGTAGATTTAATGCCATTTCTTCCTTATAAGGTAAAAAAGGTACTCGAAATTCAAACGACTTTTGAAACAACGGGGTCTGGCTTTGGATTCGGCTGGCTGCCGAGAAGACTCATCGTATGGTTCGTATTTCTTTTTAGACAACCCAAAAACCAACAGGAAATTTTGTTTTACAAAGTAGTCTTTATTGGATTAATGCTGGAATTACTGGGATTTGCTTCAATAAATGCGATTAGAGCATCATATGCATTCCTGCTGGTTGAGCCCATATTGATTGCGTATTTTTTCTCCATGCTAAAGACAAGTAAAAATAGTTTTCTCTATTATCATATTGGAGCAGGTATTTTGTCTTTTTACATCCTATGGGCGCCAATAAATTGGTTTGTTTTAACCCCGAACGATGCCGAACATATAAAATATCATCCATATTATTCTGTGTTAGCGAAGCCGTATCGTTCTGTTCGAATCCTTTCTGGTGGACCTGTTGTAATAGGGAGTTCAACAGAATAATGATAGGGAAAACTATTCTGCTTATTGATACATCATACCCTATTAATACCAGAAATTCAAAAATACTTATGTCAGTAAGTGGGTGTGAAAAACATGTTGCTACATGGAATAGGGATAACAGACCGGCACTATCTTCTAAAAAGTGTTATTCGGAGAATATATTTACTTCAATATCACCCTACGGAAATAAAATATTGAAAATAGGTAAACTGTTTACGTTTGCGGTATTTGTAAAGAAATGCATCAAAGAAATTAAGCCCGATTATATTATCGCATCCCATTGGGATACGTTGCTAATTGCAGTACTGTTTAACCATGGTAAATGTAAACTAATATATGAAAATCTTGATATGCCTACAGCAAATAACGGATTCATTTTAGCATTATTACAAAAACTGGAAAAACATGCTCTTGGAAAAACGGACGCGATAATTTTCGCTTCACGTTTCTTTGTAGAACAATATCCTTTTTATAGAAAGAAGACACTTGTTTTGGAGAATAAACCATTTGCGGATATCAAGAACGAAAAACCTGCCGTATATTTACACAGTACGGATAATATCAAACTTTCGTTTATCGGTACGCTTCGCTATTTTGATTGCATGAAGAATCTGATAACTGCTGCATCAGGACTTCCAATCGATGTCCTTTTCTTTGGTGATGGTCCTGATTATTCTAAACTTAAAACATTTTCAGAAAATCATGATAATGTCTATTTCTTTGGAAAATATAACTACGAAGACATACGCTGCATTTATGAATTATCAGATATAATATGGGCGGTGTATCCAAATAAAGATTACAATGTGAAATATGCGATTTCAAATAAGTTTTTTGAAAGTCTCGTATTTCATAAGCCAGCCTTTTTTGCGGCCAATACGCTGCTCGGTGATTTTGTTATGAAAAACAACATTGGCTTTGTGGTTGATCCATACTGTTCAGAATGTATCAGAGAGAAACTATTAGCGATTATTTCAAATATCAAAATGCTCGATACTATCGTAAAAAATATAAAAGAATATAACTCAAAAAGCAGTCTGTTTTGGGAGGATGATATTCAGCTTCTCCGGCACATATTTGATTAAGGAACATCCATAAAAAAGAAAAGGAAATAAATCATGACACCAGAATATTTTTTTGAACTATTTCTCGGAGAGTTGAAATTGCACAAAAATAATAGGGGGGGGGGGATATATTAAATAAGTATTATCACTTTTTAAATGACAAGAAAAGCTTCTGGTTTAGAAAAAACTGGTTTATTGAGCGGTTGCGCTATATTAGTCAAAACATTACTGATCCTGGAAGCAGAGTATGGGATTGCGGATCGGGCTATGGAACATCGGACATATTTTTAGCAATGAATGGGATTAACGTAAATGGTACTACAATTGAGAACTATGCGGATTTGAATAAAGAGCGTTTTCGTTATTGGGAGAAATTCGGCGATATTAGTTTATATACGTGTTCTACGGAATATTTTTTCGATAAATTGCCTGATGCCGAGAGTTACGATATTATTCTTGTTCAGGATACATTACATCATCTGGAACCTATCAATCAAGCATTGGAAATATTTTATACAACATTGAAACATAAGGGAAAAGTTGTCAGCATAGAACAAAATGGAGATTGTTTAATATCAAAACTACAACAATTCAGACGTAGAGGTAACAGGAAAATAATAAACTATTATGATGATGAATTAAAAAAGAATATTATGATGGGAGATGAAAATTTCAGGGGTGTGAAAGAATGGACTGGATTGTTTAATGAAGTTGGGTTTTTTATAGAGGAAAAATCAATAGATTACATTCGGTATTTTTTACCCTTCAGTTATAATGAAAAAAACGCCGAAAAATTACTAGAAAAGGAATTAATAATAAAAAAGCGAAGTTCTTTAATAAGAAAATACTTCTTTTTTGGTTTAAACTTTATGGCGATAAAACGATAAACTGGATTGCAAATTTATGAAAAAGAAAATCCTGAGTGTTTTTGGCACAAGACCGGAAGCTATAAAAATGGCTCCATTAGTATTGAGATTACAAGAAGCCGATACTATTGAGTCAGCGGTTTGTGTTACTGCCCAACACCGTGAAATGCTTGATCAGGTTTTAGGTCTATTTAACATTAAGCCAGAATATGATCTCAATATTATGAAAACCGGTCAAGACTTGTTTGATATAACTTCAAAAGTTCTTCTTGGTATGCGGGATATATTCAGAGAATATAATCCCGATATTGTACTTGTTCATGGAGATACTACCACAACCTTTGCCGTTTCGGTGGCAGCTTTTTATGAGCATATAAAAATTGGTCATGTTGAAGCCGGATTACGGACATGGAATTTTGATGCCCCGTATCCCGAAGAGGCGAATCGGCAGCTTACGGATATTTTAAGCTCTTTTTATTTTGCTCCTACGCAAATGAGTGCGGATAATCTACGAAAAGAAGGAAAGCCAGATGGTTCGATATTTATTACCGGTAATACGGTTATAGATGCATTGTTGCTGGTTATAAAAAAGATTACTGAATCAGTGGACATTCAGGATAAATTATCAAATTATATCAGGAATACAGGTTTTTCCATACACCTGGAGCGCAAGATTGTTCTTATTACCGGACACCGGCGTGAAAATTTTGGAGATGGTTTTATACATATTTGTCATGCAATCAAGCATCTTGCAATAGAAAATCCCTTGGTTGATTTTGTATATCCCGTCCATTTAAATCCCAATGTGCAAAAACCGGTTACTGAAATTCTTGCGGGTATTCAAAACGTATATCTTATACCGCCTCTTGAATATGAGCCTTTTGTGTATCTTATGAGTAATGCTTATTTAATTCTTACTGATTCTGGCGGTATTCAGGAAGAGGCGCCTTCGCTCGGAAAGCCGGTATTGGTTATGCGGGATACTACGGAGCGCCCTGAGGCGGTTACTGCAGGGACCGTAAAATTAGTAGGAACGGATTACCATATTATTATTAAAGAAGTAAATAAACTTCTCAAAAATAGCACTGAATATGAACTGATGACGAAGGCGCATAACCCTTATGGGGACGGTAAAGCGTCTGATCGTATTATAGAAGTACTGCTGGGAGGGCATATATGAAAAACTGGATTGACAATTTTCTGAATAGCAAATTGCCTCAAATTGTAAATGATCGTCAATATGAAAAAAATACGGTGAATTCACCTAATCCTTTTGCTCGTTTATCTCACCGGAATCGTGTCAAAAAGTGCGTTACGTTTATTGTTCCAAGACTGGAATTAGGTAAGGTGCTTGATTATGGGTGCGGTACAGGACTTTTTGTCTCTATTTTGAATAGTATAAAGCCGGGGATTGCGATTGGGTACGAACCGTATATTACGGAAAAATTTGAAAGGGACGCCAAGATATTTTCAAGCTTTGATGACATACTATCATTAAAACCATTTTTTACCATTACTTTGTTCGAGGTTATAGAGCATTTAAGTAATTCAAGTTTGGAAGAATTTCTTACTAGAAGCACAGGATTATTGGGGGGGGGGGGTATTTACGTCAGTGCGCCAATTGAAATTGGCCCCGTCATTATTGTGAAAGAATTGTATAGGATACTAAACAGAAAAAATAGTCCCTATGGACATACATTTGAATATACGTTTTTTGAATTCGTTAAAGCTGCGTTTTTTGGTATTGCCGGAAAGCGTCCTGGAGATGGATCCCACGGTTATGGACCGCACAAAGGTTTTGATTTCAGAAAAACTATCAAATTTATTGAGTCCAAAGGCTGGAAAGTAACCGTTCTTGGTTATGGTCCGCTGCCAATAATCGGATGGTATGGAAATTCACAAGTTTTCTTTAAAATGGAATCAACAAAGAAATGAAAATCTGTATATTAACACCTCGTTTCCCCTTTCCGGAAAATGGCGGTGATATAGTACGAATAAATGGAGTATGCAGATATTTAAAAAACAAAGGACATAGTTTGATATTAGTTTCATTTTGTTCAAAATTTGATATTAAAAATAAAAACAATTTACCTGAAAGTATTTACGATAAGATATACTATATCAAACGAAATGGAATAATCTCAATTATTAATTCTCTATTTGCACTATTAATAAATAAACCAATGCAGATAGGATATTATTTTTCAATTAAATATTTATTTCGATTTAAAAAAATAGTAAAAGAAGAAAAACCTGATATATTTATTTCACATTTATTAAGAATGGTTCCATATTTAAATATTTGTCATTTACAAGAGAGATCAATTGTTGATTTTCCCGATGTGTTTTCAAAAATATATGATTTGTCTAAATTATCGTATAATTTATCATTAAAAAAAATAATTTATTTTTTTGAAAAAAATCTTATATTAACTTATGAACAGAAGACAATTGCATTATACAAAAAATGTGTTCTGGTTTCACGATCAGATAAAGAGTACTTGGGGAATCCTGATTCAGTATTTGTCTATTCGAATGGAGTGCAATATGTTCCTGTTGTTCATGACAACTATAATCATAATAAGATGGTATTTATAGGAAATATGCGGACTGTTCAGAATCAGGATGCAGTTAAATATTTTGTTAATGATATATTTCCAATAATAAAAATTAGCATTCCAGAAGCTGTATTTTATATTATAGGGGCTGAACCTCCTGCTGATATTATTAATTTATCAGATAATAAAAATATAATTGTTACTGGTTATGTTGATTCGGTAGAAAATGCTATAATAGATTCTAGCGTTGCTGTGGCACCAATACGAATAGCATCGGGAATTCAAAATAAAGTATTAATAGCTATGGCCTGTGGTATCCCGGTAATTTTAACGAGAATAATTTCAATGAGTATTCCTGAGTTAAAAACTA
Organism: Spirochaetia bacterium; assembly: GCA_026002595.1. GTDB lineage: Bacteria > Spirochaetota > Spirochaetia > Treponematales > Breznakiellaceae > BNUT01. The sequence continues at coordinate 9,026 of BOBW01000056.1, forward strand.
GAGAAAATTGTATAATTGCCGATGAAAAACAAGAAATTGCTGATGCAGTTGTTTTCGTAATGAAAAATATAGATATACGAAATAAAATTGGTAAATCAGGATATGAATTAGTAAAGACTGTATATTCATGGGAAAAGCAATTAAATGGTTATGAATCGGGAATAAAAGCTGATTAATATTATGAAAATTCTTCTTATTACCCAAGACGACCCATTCTATCTAGCTGAAAATCTTGATTATTTCTTCAAGCATCTGCCTCCATATGCAAACGTAGTCGGTTGTATATTAGCCGATGTATCCCCCTTTGGGAAACGTGAATCATTCATTCAGAAACTGAAGAAGACATTCCATATTTTTGGATTTTCTTTTGTAGTACATTACAGTTCTGAATTTATATTCGGTAAATTGAATCCGAACAGAATAATTTTAAAAATATTAAGAAAATACAATATCCCGATTGTACAGGTTAAGGGGAATATTAATTCAGAAAATTCTTTGGCAACTTTAAAAAGCTATTCCCCTGACTTGTTAATCTCTATTGCCGGTAATCAGATATTCAAGCAGCCATTAATTGATTTAGCCCCTAAAGGTTGTTTAAATCTTCATACTGCACTATTACCGAAATACCGTGGTCTTATGCCATCTTTTTGGGTCCTGAAAAACAATGAACCGGAAACCGGCGTATCAGTATTCTTTGTAGATAAGGGTATTGATAGCGGACCTATTCTAGTTCAAAAGCATATACCCATTACTAAAGGTATGACCCAATCGCAGCTCATAAAAACGTCAAAGAGAATAGGGATGGATGCTATTATCGAGGCTATTGATCTCATTCAACAAGGTAATTATACATTAATTCCTAATCCTGGCGAAGAAAAAACATACTATTCGTTTCCAACTAAACAAGATATAAAGGCATTTTACAAGATCGGCAAGAGGTTCTATTAAGTGAATATTCTCACCTTTGACATAGAAGAATGGTTCCACATTTTAGACAACGACTCTACTAAAACTATTAATGAGTGGAATCATTATGAATCACGTATATACGCCAATATGGAACGGATATTTAATTTTCTGGATACCATAAAAGTTAAAGCTACCTTTTTTTGTTTAGGCTGGATTGCGGAAACGTACCCCGAAATAGTTAAAGAGGTTGTTTCACGGGGATATGAAATCGGTACTCATACTACCATGCATCAGCTTATTTATGAACAAAGTCCGCAAGTATTTGCTCAAGATTTAGAACGTTCAATAAAGACGTTGGAAGATATTACCGGAAAAAAAGCAAAATATTTCCGCGCTCCTGGATTCTCTATTCGTACTGATAATCGATGGGTATTTGATATATTACTTTCACAGGGCATTGAAATTGATAGTTCTATTTTCCCTGCACCTCGGGCGCATGGCGGATTTCCTTCCTATAATGCGGTTGAACCTTCTATTTTGCAATACGATGGACTTAAATTAAAAGAGTTTCCCATCAATTATACAATGATTTTAGGGAAACCGTTTATTTATTCCGGGGGTGGGTATTTCAGGTTGTTTCCCTATTCATGTATTAAACACTGGACGCAGAAAACTTCTTATCTGATGACCTATTTTCATCCCCGTGATTTTGACGCAAAACAGCCAAAGATTCCTGCATTACCGTTTATGCGTACCTTTAAATCATATATTGGATTATCAAGTGCATTTACCAAATTTCAGAAACTACTTACTGATTTTAAGTTTATTGATATAGCGGAAGCGGATAAAATGATTGACTGGGAAAAAGTTAGAACTATTACCGTGTAGTAGTCCTATAGAAATTATTAATCTTAAGGATTCTTTATGAATGAAGAAGATTCCCCTGACGACGAGATCAGCCTGATAGACCTGTTTTCCGTCCTCTGGCACCGCAGGGTGATGATCATCACTATCACTATTATTGCCGCAGTCGGCGCCGTCCTATTCGTCGTTTTTTCCATCATCATCCCCCGGCGTGGCGGGGTAATCGGCGGTGGAGAGGGCCAGCATAAGCTGCCGGGCGTCATCACCGGCGGCCGCACTGCCTGTACCGGCCGCGGCGCCCGTAGTACCCGTTCCTGTCTGCTGGGC
>BOBW01000057.1 GCA_026002595.1 Spirochaetia bacterium
CCCAGGCCCCGGGCTATGCCTTTGGTAAGGCAGGTTTTTCCCGCCCCAAGGCCCCCCCGCAGGGCAAGAACGTTGCCCGGACGCAGGTACGGGGCAAGCCGTTCACCCAGTGCAAGGGTTTCTTCCGGGGACGAAGTCTTTACAATGGGCATCAGCGATCACTGTACTCGAAAACAAGGGCGTTGATGGCGTTCATGGACCTGCGGGGAATTTTAAGAAATTTAATGTGCATCACCGTGTTTGTTCCATTTTGATTTGTCCGCAGGCACTGCCCCAGCACAGCGGCTTTCAGCGCAGGATTGGGATTGAATTCAATTTTCAGCCGGCTGCCTGAGGCGATGGAAGAATTGGTTTGTATGCCGCAGCCCCCGATGGAGATATCCATAATTTTTCCGGCGAGTTTTTCTTTTTCGGCCACGAATTTTTTTTCTTCCTGGTGTACAAGATACATATCCGCACTTAAGCCCGTCTGCCTGCGGCGGAACTGCCGGTTGGACTGGTACTGTATCTGGTTGGTATGGGCAAGGTACAGCCTTGAACCTTCCTCTGAAGTTTCGATTTTTAAAACCTGGGTTCCCAGGGAAAATGCCTTTTCGGAATCGGCAAAGAAGGAAAGGGTCACCGTGCTGTTCCGATTCAGTTTGATGGGTTCCCCTGAAGAGTCCGGGGGATTTTCCACCACCAGATCCTTCCCTTTGGCGGAAAGTACTTTGCTGGGATAGCTCTCCTGTCCAACCTTGATAAGCGTATCGGTATCTTCCGCAAGCTGGCGGGTGGAGGTGATGCTCATATCCAGAATATTCCGGGTTGAGAAAAGCAGCGCAAGCCGCTCCTGGACATCTGTCTTGGCCGATGTATTCTCAAGAATGGTCTGGTAGGCCCGTTTAAAATGACGGTCCAGGAGTTCGCTGCTGTTGAAGGATTCTGACGGGTCCGTTACCTCATCGTTTTGAAAAACAAAATCCAGCATCTTCATTTGAGCCATGCTCAGGCCTGCGGAACGGGCCAGCCGGTGCAGGGCAGCAACGCTGTCTTGACCGGCGCCCTGGGCATTGGCGCTGAATTCACTGTCCCCCAGGGATGGCGAATGGAACTTGCCCTTTTTTCTGAGTTTATTAACAACGATAAGAGTACCTATGATGAGCGCCATGATGATCACAAAGATAATGGTTTCTATGGCGCTGGAAAGTATTTTCATACTGCCCATAATTTCCTCCTTGAAACTCCGTTGGGGTTCCTAGATGGACGAGACGGCAGGCTTACTGATTGCGGAATAAAATTTAAGCAGCCGGGGCGCCAATTCATATTCTGCAAGATCGCCCACCAAAACCGCATCCCTGGCCTCATAGGCTGCCAGAAGTTCCTTTAATGCGGAACCAAACTCCTCAATATAATTATAGATCGGAATGTCATCTACCGTTAGGGTTTCCGCCTTAAATCCTTCAATTTTTAAAAGATTAAAGAGCCTGAATAACTTTTCTGCAATCCCTGAGAATATCTGAATGGTTTCGGCGGCCCGGCTGTCCTTGCCGGTCTGAATGTCCAGGGGAAGGTCCTCAAGCCGTGCCGCAATCCCCTCGATAAGGGCCGAGGCGTTGTTGATTTCCCCCTGGGGATTTTCCAGTTCCCGCAGCCGTTCTTCGATGATCTTCATGATTTCCGTGGGAGCCCACCCCACGCCGGAAAAGGACTTTTCCGCAAATTCATATAGGTCGGGGATTTGCTCCTGTAAAAATCGGGCGGCTGTCTGATTTTCCCAAAGGCTTTTGAAACCCTTCCGTTCTTCAAAATCCGCCATCTCATAGTCTCTTGTTTTTTGCAGCAGATCCAGCAGGGCCTCCTCCGCAAGGCCGGCCCAGGAACTGGTTATGATATTCAGGTTTTCCAGACCGGCCAGTTCCCGATTAAAGAAGCTGTCAATGGAAAGGGCATCCGCTTTTTCACCGTCCGCTTCAAGACCGCTCAGGCGGTGCCCGGAGCCCCGGAGCCAGTCATCGATCCCCGCAAGGACATCCCCAATGGTTTTTTCCTTTTCCAGTATGATATCCGCTTTTTTTCCATTAATACTGATGGTCATTCGCAATCATTCCCCTTGGGCTTACTACCTGCGATTGTTGCTGTTTTGCTGGCTGAAATTATCCAGCGAGTTGGACATGGACTCCATGCGGCTGTAGGCCCCTTCCATCTGACCGTACTGGACCTTGAGGGCCGATTCTTTGGCCGCAAGCTGCCTCTCCATGGTTTCAATGCGCCGTTTATCCTGGCTTATCCGGGAATCAATGGTCCCGGTTTTAAGGGAGATAAAGCCCCCGGATTCCACATAGGGCTTAGTCAGGCTGTCCATGGCATAGGCCACCCCGGAATCGACGATGAGATCCCCGTCGGTATCGTAGCCGAAGAGCTGCTGTATGGCGGAAAGCTTTGTTTCCAGCGCCCCGTCCAGGGTTTTTTCATCAATTTCAAGATAACCCCGCAGGCGGCTTGCATCGTAGCCCGCGCCGGCGCCGGAACGCCTGACATCGGTCCCGATACCGATCTGTGCAAGGAGGGCAAGGTCCTGTTCCGACTGGGTAAGATAGGGGGTTGTGACGGCCCGCTGGAGGCTGCTCTTGAACTGGTTCAGGGTGATGTCTCCGGAGAAGGCCCCCTGGCGTTTTTTCATTTCATTCCGCTCATCATCGGAGAGGTAGCTCAGTTCCTCGATGATCTGGGCGTCGTTCCGGGTTACCACATTGACTTCCGCTATAAGCCGGTTGTAGTTCCCCACCAGGGAGATGATCGATTCCTTGATCTGCTCCCGGTCGGGTTGTATTCCCAGATTTACGGGCCGGTCGGAGCTGCCCTTCGCCGTAATGGTGACCCCCGGTATGAGGTCGTCGATGGTGTTGGTGGGCCGTTTTATCTCAATCCCATCCATATTGATAATCGCGTCCTGGGCAATGGAGATGGCATTTTGAGGGGCCATACCCGTTGGGGCATCGGGATCAAAAATTTCGATATTGCGGATGGAAATATCCCGGTGGGTGTTCCGGTTGGTTAAATCTATGGAAGCGATTGCCTTGCCCCCGGCAATATCCTGGAGCCGGTACTGTGCGGAACTGAATTCCGGGGAATCATTTATCGGAGAGAGGGTCGTGGTACTACCATCGGAAAAAGTCAGGGTGATTGAGCGGAGATCATCAACACGGGGCGGCAAGGGAGGAGGGGCCTTTCCGTTGGGCATGGTCACTGAGGTGGGATCATTTTCGATGGTGATCCCCCCGTAGGTCACGCTTCCGGTAGGGGGAATCGCCGGCCCGGTCGGCACCCCGGCGGCCCCGGATGAGCCATCGGCGGATTTAGTTTCCGCGGCGGTTTCAAATTGCAGGATCAGGCCCGGGGCAGACTGGACCGCCGGGTTAAGCGGTATGGATGCGGAAGCCCCGGCCTTTACCCGGAGGGTATTTTCTTCAACATTTATCAGGTTGGAATCGGACACCCGTTTAAGGTCCTGGGTATCCAGGGCGATGTCCCGGCGGGAATCCTTTGACTGCCCCACCATGCCGGTATTGAAGGCCAGGGTTTCGGCGTCGCCGGAAAAGACAAGGCGGTTTTCACTGCCGGTAACCTTCGATTCAATTAAAAGGGATTTGGCGCCCCGTTCAACGGCGATAAGACTGGCACCGATTTTGTCCTTGCCCCGGCGGTTCAGGGCATCGGTAAATTCCTTCAGGCTGCCGCCCCTAAAGGCAAAGGAAACCTCATCCTTTCCCACAGAAAAGGTATAAGTCCCGGCATCAACCTTAAAATTATCCTCCAGGGGCCGGGACAAAAACCGGTCCGCCTGGGCAATCTGTTTTACGGTAAAACGATAGTCCCGCTCAACGGCTTCCCGTGTTGCGGTTGCGGTAATAACCGAGCTGTCGGCGGAGTTTCCAATACGTTCATTAAAGGGGTTCTGAAAAGAGTAGAGAAGCCGTGCGCTGTCCCTGAGGGAATTGATGCGCCTGCCGATTTCCTGCCAATAGGTCTTTTGGGATTCCAGGGACTCGATGTTTTTTTCGGTACGTTCCTTGGGAATCCGTTCGACCTGCATCAGGCCTTCAATGAGTTTATCTGTATCGAACCGGCTTTTTACCCCCGGCACATAAATATCGGACATACCCTGAATTCCCCTCCCAGGACGCGCCCCCGGGCTAGACCGGCTTACAGCCCAGGTCCAGGCTCCGGTTATACCCGTTCGTCAAACAAAAAACCGATGGTCTCTTTGATCCTGCTGTGGAGCCGCTGTAATTCTTCGGGCGGCAACACCTTAATCACCTTATCGGTTGCAGAATCAATTACCTTGACAATTACTTCATGGGATTCATGATCCACCACGAATTTGAGTTTTTTATCGAACGCAAGGCTGATCTGTTCAAGATTTGCGGCTGTTTGGCTGATTTCCAGGGGCTTTTCACCGGGCTCCAAATTCCCCGGCAGGGATGATTCAAATTTCTGAAAAGCTTCGGCCTTGATTTTCGTAGCATGGGCCTGTGCGATACGCGCAGTTCTGCGTTCCTGAGGGAGTGCCTCCCTTTGGATTTCCTGCTGAGTTCCGTTAGCCGCAGGGGCTATGACCATACTCATGGTACTACCTCCGTGTAGGCTGATTTGAACTTCGTTCAAATCAACTGGGAGAAAACCTTCATTTTTCTCCAACATTTATAAACCCATCATCCTTGACGGGATATGTATATCGCCTGAAATATCAGGCGTTCCTGTCTAAAAAGGGCGGGGAAGGGCGCGGCTTCCTCGTCCCGCGTTTCAAAAGACGACGTCCAGAGGTCTCTTAATACGCATCTGTAATCTGAAATTAGCCCAGAAGCTGAAGCACCGACTGGGTCCGCACATTGGCCTGGGCCAGCATGGCATTCCCCGCCTGGGACAGGATCTGATTCTTGGTGTAGTTGACCATCTCCGATGCCATATCCGCATCCCGAATCCGGGACTCGGCGGCCTGAATATTTTCAGCCGCAATGGCAACGCCTTCGGAAGCCATTTCAAACCGGTTCTGATACGCGCCGAGATCGGAGCGCTGCCTGGACACCATCCGTAAGGCGGAATCCACAGTTCCAATAGCCTGATTTGCTTCTTCGGGGGTACTAATGGAAAGACCACCATCTTGGCCCTGAGCGTTTGCGAGTCCAAGAGCCTGGGCGGTCATGGTTCCGATATAGATACTTTCATTCTGATCCATATTGGCCCCGACCTGGAGCTGCATAGTCTTATTGACCGCAGAATTCTGGGCAAAGGACCCGGTCAGAAGATTCATTCCGTTAAATTGAGCATGGCTCGCAATACGGTTGACTTCATCGACCAACTGGGAAACCTCAACCTGGATCATCATCCGGTCTTCATCGGTATAGATACCGTTGGCGGACTGAACAGACAGCTCCCGAAGGCGGTGCAGGATATCCTGGGTCTCCTGAAGATAACCTTCAGTAGTCTGGATAAAGGATACACCGTTCTGAATATTGCGCTCGGCCTGATTCAAACCCCGGATCTGGCTCCGCATTTTCTCGGAGACCGCGAGCCCGGAAGCATCGTCCCCGGCGCGGTTAATCCGCTGACCGGAACTGAGCTTTTCAATACTCTTGGACACGTCGCCCTGGGTCACACCGAGTTCACGGTTGGCGTACAGGGCGCTCATGTTGTGATTAATTATCATATTACCCTCCTTGCGTTGAAATGCTAAAGGCTATCCGTAGCCAAAAGCCGCACCGCACGGACGGTAAAACCGGAAGGAGGTTCGCGCCTTTCCTCCCGGCCTACCGGATACGGAGCGAAACGGTCATTTATTGCTAAAGAATCGTTCCGCGCCGTCGTACACGGAGGGTGTTTGTCAAAGAACATTGGAACTTTTAAGCTTGCTTAAAAGTTCCTTAGGAGAACCCCTTTCGGGGTTCTCCATTAAATCAAACTATAACGCTTTATTGGAGAAGTGACAAGACCGAAGTTGCCCGCTGGTTGGCCTGGGCCAGCATGGCGGTCCCGGACTGGCTGAGGATCTGGTTCCTGGTGTAAGACACCATCTGGTTCGCCATATCGGTGTCCCGAATCCGGGATTCTGCGGCCTGAAGGTTTTCGGCGCCGGTGTCAAGGCCGACAATGGCGTGTTCCAGCCGGTTCTGGTAGGCTCCCAGGTCCGCCCGCTGCTTGTTGATGATCTTGAGGGCGCTGTCCATGGTCCCGATGGCCCGGTTGGAGCCGTCCATAGTTTCCAGGGTGATAAAGCTGTCATCCCCGAGGTTGCGGATACCAAGGCCCGCGCTGGTCATGGTGCCGATAAACACCTGTTCCCGCTGATCCATATTGGCGCCGATATGGAACCACATGGAGGCGGTAACTATGCTGTCACCACCCTGACGGGCAAAGCGGCCGGTGAGCATGTTCATGCCGTTGAACTGGGCATGGCTGGCAATCCGGTCAACTTCGTCAACCAACTGGGAAACTTCAACCTGGATCATCATCCGGTCTTCTTCGGAATAGATTCCGTTGGCAGACTGGACCGCCAGTTCCCGGATACGCTGGATGATATCCTGGGTTTCCTGGAGGAATCCTTCACTGGTCTGGATGAAGGAAATGCCGTTTGCGGCGTTGGCGGAAGCCTGGTTGAGGCCCCGGACCTGGCTCCGCATTTTTTCGGAGACCGCGAGCCCGGAAGCATCATCTCCCGCGCGGTTGATACGGAGCCCGGAAGAGAGCTTTTCCATATCCTTGGTGAGTACGTTTTGGGTAACTTTGAGGGAGCGGTCGGCGAACATAGCCGAGAGGTTGTGGTTGATGATCATGTCATCCTCCTTGAAATGTCTTCAGCGGCATCCTTGCCTCTGTTTGGAAGGATGCGCACATCGTGAAGATGCCGGTATCCTTGCCTTTGTGATTAAACAGTTCCTGAAACGAAGAACCGCGGATTTTTCATCCCCGGAACATGGTTAATCATATACTTTTCGGCAGATAGAACGGGGAACTTTAGGTTTTTTTAAAAAATAATTTTGGGACAGTGCCGTTGAGTTTGGGTATAAAACAAACTCGGATGAAGGTATTATTCTATGTGATGCAAGCAGGCGGCCGCATCCACTTTGCTTGACAAGAAAGAATCCCGACATATACTATTATTTAAGCCTTAATGATAACACAGTGGCTTATTAGGAGTATTATATGAAAAAAACGGGTTCTGAGGGCAAAAAAGGCACTATCACCGCAGGCGTCATGGTACTGGCGGCGGTTTTGGCGGCGGCGGTTTTGTTTGTCGGCTGCGAAAAGAAGAAAGCCGCCGGCGGGGATATCGAGTTTTCGGCAGTGGGGGAGTATCCGGTAACGAAAACGAAGCTGTCGATGACGATGTTCGCGATGAGCGCGCCGAATGTGATCGATATGCAGACGAATGATTTTACGAAGTATCTTGAAGATAAAACAAACATTCACTGGGACTTTGTAACGGCGCCGAATGAATCTTCGACGGAGAAGATCAATCTGCTGCTGTCGAGCAACGATTATCCCGATGCCTTTATGTTTAATACGCCGAATGTGAGCACCTACGGGATGAAGGAACATATCCTTATTCCGCTGGAAGATTTGATACCCCAGTATATGCCGAACTATTGGGCGTTTATGCAGGCAAATCCGGGGCTCTGGGCGCAGCAGCGGCAGGCGGACGGCCATATTTACGCGGTGGCATCGTTTAACGAGTGTTACCACTGCCTCTTTTTCAATAAGATGTGGGTCAATACGGAGTGGCTTGACAAGATTGGACTGGGCTGGCCGCAAACCACCGAAGAGTTAAAGGCGGTGTGCAAGAAATTCCTTGAGCTAAATCCAAATGGAATAGCTATCACCGGCTCGACAACGGGCTGGGGGGAACAGTTTACCGATTTTCTCCTGGGTTCCTTTATTACGAACCCCGGCAGCCGCAGCTTCCGCGACAAACTTTTGGTTTCCCCGTCCGGGCAGATTGTGACGGCGGCGAATCAGAAGGAGTACCGCGAGTTCCTCCGCTTTATGAACGATCTCTACAAGATGGGGGCGATTTATGACGGCGGTTTTACGCAGAACCCCGACCAGCTGCGCGCGCTGGTGAATCAGCCGGGGGCGCCGGTTCTCTTCTTCGCGTCAGGGGCGAACGTGAATCAGATTGATGCCGATGTCAACCCCGATCTTTACCGTCAGTACCGGGTAACGCCCCCCTTTGCCGGTCCCGACGGGACGCGGATCGCTACGGAGTTTAAGTACAACGATCTTCAGGAAAACAAGCTCGTCATCACCGACAAGGCAAAGTACCCCGAGGCGATTCTCCGTTGGGCCGATCACTTTTACACCCTCCAGGGCTATCTGGAGTATCAGTATGGGGCAAATCTTGACGGAAAAGACTTTGTGCTGAATCCTTCAGGCGAAGCAGGACTGAACGGGCGTCCGGCCCTGTTCCGTGTTATCAATCAATATACGGCGGAACCGCAGAACCACGATTGGCAGGACGTCGGGCTTATCTATGCAACGGCGGACATCCGCCTGGGCGAATCGACGGATCAGGACATCGACATCTTCTCAAGCGCGGGCCTTGAAAAACTGCTCTATGTGGAGACGGCGGAAAAGTGCGAACCCTATGCGCAAAAGCCCGGCCAGTTTGACGTTATCCCCAACAGGTTGAAGCTGACGGCGGATGAGGCGAACTCGGTGGCGACGGTCGCCGTTGAGCTTGCCAAGTACATCGACGAGAACACGGTGGCCTTTATTCAGGGGCGGCGGAATATTGATACGGAGTGGGATGCCTATCTTGCGGGTTTTGACCGTATCGGTTTGCCGGACTATCTGAAGGTGTTCCAGGCGGCGTGGGACCGGTCGCAGGGAAAATAGATTCGGAGGCTTTGCATGGGACCCGCCAGGAAAGACAATCTCATAACGCGTTTATTTTCCCAAAAGGGCGGAAATAGCTGGCAGTTTTGGGCGATAAGCGCGCTGCCGCTTTTGTGGCTGCTGGTGTTTTGCTATGCACCCATGGGCGGGCTCCTCATGGCGTTCAAGGACTACAGTCCGCGGCGGGGGATTTGGAACAGCGAGTGGGTCGGGCTCAAATGGTTTGAGCAGTTTTTGACGACGCCCTCCGGGGTAACGGTGATCATCAACACATTGCGGCTGGGGGTCTACAGCCTTATAGCCGGTTTCCCCATCCCGATACTCCTTGCCGTCGGCCTCAACGAGATTCGGTCCCTCACCTTCAAAAAGACCGTGCAGATGATCACCTATGCGCCTTACTTTATTTCGACCGTGGTGCTGGTCGGAATGCTCATGCAGTTGACAGACCTCCGTATCGGTGTCTTTAACCGCCTGCTCGTACTGGCCGGAGGCTCTCCGGTGAACTTCTTCGGTGACGCGGGCATTTTTCCCCACCTCTATGTGTGGAGCGGCATCTGGCAGACGATGGGCTATTCTTCTATTATATACATCGCGGCTCTTTCCGGTGTCGATAAGGAATTGCAGGAGGCGGCATTGGTGGACGGCGTTTCACGGCTCCAGCGGATTTGGCACGTTGATCTTGCCTGTATACGCCCGACAATAGTCATCCTCTTGATTTTCAGCTTCGGCTCGATTATGAGCATCGGCTTTGAAAAGGCCTACCTCATGCAGAACCCGATAAATATGCCTACGGCGGAGGTGATTTCGACCTTTGTGTACAAGGTGGGCCTTCAGAATGCGAACTACAGTTTTTCGACTGCCGCCGGTCTTTTTAACTCCGTCATCGCGTTTGTGCTGATGGTGATCGTCAATCAGCTTTCCAAGAAGCTGACCGACACAAGCGTGTGGTAGGAGGCAGCTTACGCGTATCAGAGATACCGCCGGGGACCGGCTCTTTATCGGTTTTGTCTACCTTGTTCTCACCCTTATCCTGATAGTTGTCGTATTCCCCCTCATTTACATCGTTGCCGCTTCTTTTTCCGATCCCCAGGCGGTAATGAAAGGTGATGTGTGGCTCTGGCCCGTGCGGCCCACCCTGCGGGGATACAACGCCGTCTTCAAAAACCCCAAAATAATGACCGGTTTCGCCAACTCTTTTTTCTATATGATTGTCGGAACGACGGTAAACCTGGTGATGACGATGCTCGCCGCCTTTCCCCTCACCCGCCGTGAGTTCCGCGGACGGAATATCATATCGGTCCTGATGGTCTTTACGATGTACTTTTCAGGCGGCATGGTGCCCACCTACATTGTGGTCAAAAAACTCATGCTGGTAGATACCCGCGCCGCAATGATCATCCCCATCGCCCTGGGCGTCTGGAACGTCATCCTCTGCCGCACGTACATACAATCGACTATCCCGGACACGCTCTACGAAGCCGCCAAAATAGACGGCTGCTCTCCATTCCTCTTTCTTATAAAAATCGTCTTCCCCTTAAGCGCACCCATACTCGCCGTTCTCGCCCTCTACTATGGCGTCGGCCACTGGAACGCCTACTTCAACGCGCTCCTCTACCTCAACAAAACCGAACTCGCTCCCCTCCAGATCGTCCTGCGTGAAATACTCGTCTTGAGCAAAATTGACCCCGTGATGATAGCGGATGCCCGCGAACTTGCCGCAAAACAGGGACTCGCCGACCTCGTCAAGTACGCCGTTATCGTCGTCGCCTCCGTACCGGTCATGCTGATATACCCCTTCGTGCAGAAATACTTTGTGAAAGGCGTAATGATTGGAGCCATAAAAGGATAGGGGAACTCAACCCATGAAGATTTTCAAGGTCTCGGTTAATGCAGTGATGCTGCTTATTGGTCTCTTGTTCAGCGCCTGTTTAAAGCCCCCGGCAAACCCTCAAACCATGGAAACTAAACCTCTGGACATCTATTATTTCTACGAAGAGCTCTGCGCCTCCTGCGAAGCTTCCCCGGAAGGCTCGCTCGCCCAATTTACCGCAATCGCCGAACGCGCTCTGGAAGAAGTCCGCGGTGCCTACCCCTACA